>JABFYB010000616.1 GCA_013361475.1 Hamadaea sp. | reverse complement strand
TACATGTGGGGCCTCGCCGGCTGGAACATCTACTCGCACCACAACCACCTCGACGTGACCCCGCCGGCCAAGGAGCCGGAGAAGCCCTACTGGGGCTGGCACCAGGATGGTTACCGGCAGAACTCCGACCCGGAGACGATGGACCCCAACCTGCCGCGGCCGATGTTCTCCCTGAAGATCGCGTACGTGCTCTCCGACCTGTCGGAGACCGGTCGCGGTGCGACCAAGGTGATCCCGGGCAGCCACCTGATGAACTCGCTGCCCCGCCCGGCCGACCTCTCGGTGCACAACCCCGACCCCGAGGGCACCGTCGAGATCACCGCGAACCCCGGTGACGCGTTCATCTTCGACCGCCGCCAGTGGCACTCCCGGTCGACGAACCTCTCCACGATCACGCGGAAGATGCTGTTCGTCGGCTACACCTACCGCTGGATCCGCCACCTGGACGCGATCGACTTCGATCCCAACGGCGAGTGGTACGCCAACCGCACCCCCGTGCAGCGTCAGCTGCTCGGCGAGGCGCCGCACTCGGCGAACTACTGGGGCATCAACTGGGACGGCTACATCGACGACGAGATCCCGCTGCGCAAGGAGCTGAAGGAGCGGGGCCTGCTCGACCGCTCCATCCCCTGGCTGCGCTGACCGAACCGAACAGGAAAACGGGGGCCCCTGCGGGGCCCCCGTTTTGCGTCTAGGCGACCTACTCGTAGATGGCGTGCGGCGGTACGCAGCCACCGAGCACGTTCGCGGGGCTGTTGATCGCCGGCGACAGGCCCACCAGGGAGATCAGCGAGTCCTGCTCGCAGACCTGCAACGGCAGGACGTCCAGCACGACGTTGCTGAGCAGCGGAATGTCCGCCTGCGGCTCGCGTACGCTGATCTTGTTGTTGCTGTCGCGGCAGGTGCCCGTGACGGTGGTCGGCGAGTCGAAGCCGGCCGAGACGCCCAGCCCCATGACGGCGGTGGAGCCGCAGACCTGCCAGGCGGCCGCGTTGACGACCGAGCCGGACAGCAGGGAGACGAGGCTGTTCGGGCCGCCCAGGTTCTTGCCGTCGGTGATCTGCGTGTTGGCGTTGTCGCAGTCGCCCACGACGGTCGCCGGGGAGTTGACCGCCGCCTGGAGGCCGACGCCGGCCACCACGTTGGAGCCGCAGACCTGCCACGGCAGGGCGTTGACCGAGGTGTCGTCCAAAATGGAGATGACGCCCGGCCCGGTGTCCTGCTTGAGCCGGACGTTGGCGTTGGTGCAGTCGCCCAGCTGCGTGTGCGGCGTACCCGAGGTGACCACCGCGCCGGGGCCGGCGACCGCGTTCGAGCCGCAGATCTGCCACGCGGCCGCGTTGATCGAGGAGCCCGTGCCGATCGTGATGAGCGGCTGGAAGAACGGCTCGCCCACCTTGTCCAGCGCCTTCGCGGCACCGGTGGTCGCGGTGGCGGTCGTGACGGACGCGTCGCCGTGCTGCGTCGCCAAGCCGGGCGCCGCGGCGGCGGGTGCGCCGATCGCGGCCACGGTCGCGAGCGCGCCGACGGCGACCGCCCCCACCTTTCTCACCTGCATGGTCACTCCTCGTACTGGAGATTGGTCCAAAGAAAGTGGACAAATGCTTCTAAATGCTGCAAACACTGCACTTTGGGTAACGACCCGAAGCTGATCTCGTTACCGCGTACCAGTCCGGACATGGGAGTGGGGCGGATCCTCAAGATCCGCCCCACGGGGAACTGTTCGCGTACGCCGAACCCGACGTCAGTCGATGATCGTGTCGGCGTTGTGGCAGGCGCCGAAGACCGTGGTGCTCGACTGCAGGGCGACGGTGCCGCCGACACCCGCGACCGAGTTGGAGCCGCAGATCTGCCACGGCGCCACGTTGATCGAGGTGTTGTCCAGGACGGAGATGACCGAGGTCGGGTCGTCCTGGGTGATCTTCACGGTCGCGTTGCGGCAGTCGCCGAAGATCGCGTCGGGCGAGCTGCTGACGACGGTGCCGCCGACGCCGGCCACGACGTTGGAGGCGCAGACCTGCCAGCTGGCGGCCTGGACCGCCGAGCCGTCACCGACGGTCGCCAGCGACTGGGGCTCGACGTCCCACGGCGCGCCCCAGCCCATGCCGGCCTTGGGCGACGCCGCCGCCGTCCGGACGACGTGCATCTTCTTGTTCAGCAGGGCGTCCTTGCGGGCGCTGAAGGCGGCGCGGACCACGTCGGTCTGGTCGCCGCCGACACCGGCCAGCTTGGCGGCGAGCTGCTGCCGCTTGGCCGCGACGCGCTGCTGCTTCGCCTGCTGCTTGGCGGCCTTGAAGGCCGCCTTCTGCTGCGCGGTCGGCTTGGTACGCGCGGTGGCGACCGTACCGGCCTCGGTGTAGTTGCCGTCGGGGCCGCTGATCACGATGTTCGAGTTGTCGCAGCCGCCCAGCACGGTCGCCGGGGTCTGGAGCGCGACCGTGCCGCCGACGCCCGCGACGCCGTTCGAGCCACAGAACTGCCACGACGCGGCGGCGATCGCCGTGTCGTTCAGCGCGCCGATGACCGGCGGAACGGTGTCCTGCTTCAGCCAGATGTTGGCGTTGGTGCAACCGTCGAGCACGGTGGTCGGGCTGCTGGAGTTGATGACCCCGCCGACGCCGGCCACGACGTTGGACGCACAGATCTGCCACGCGGCGGCGTTCGCGACGGAACCGGTGCCGGCGGAGACCAGGGACTGCTGCGGGCCATCCCACGGGGCCTGCCACATGTCACGGGCAGCGCCGAGGAAGGGCGAGGCGACCTCACGCATCGACTGCGCCTTGGCCTCGGTGGTGTGGGCGGAAGCGGCGGCGGGAGCACCGATCACCGCGACGGTCGCGAGCGCGCCAAAGGCAACAGCTCCGGCCTTCTTAATCTGCATTGTCACTCCTTGTGCACATAGGTCCGCTTCAGCCCCGGCAATTCGGGCGAAAGCGGCAAACACTGCACTTGGGGTAACGATGGGTTGACGCCGACGTTACTCAGCGAACTGATCTTTTCTACAAAGGATCTGGACGGCGTCTGTGAGCGCGCGGTCCATCGTGCCGAACGCCATGGGAGGTGGTGTCACCAGCGAAAACCAGGCCAGCTCCGACGATTCCTCGGGGTCCAGCGTGATCTCACCGCCGGGCAACCGGGCCAGCCAGAAGCAGTCCAGCACCGGCAGCAGCTCGTCCTGGAACAGGTAGCTCCCCACGTACATCCCGACGAAGTCGCCCAGGACGACGTCCACACCGAGTTCCTCGCGGCCCTCGCGGATCGCGGCCTGCGCCGGCTCCTCCCAGCCGTCGCAGAACCCGCCGGGCGTCTCCCACAGCCCCGCCTGCGGGTCGCGGGCCCGTTTCAGGGCCAGGAACCTCCCCGCGCCGTCGTGCACGATCAGGCTCGCGGTGGGTCTCGCATTCACATACAGCTGGTACGCACAACGCCCACACGTGCTCGGCGGGGCGGCTTGGAGGGCCGCCCCGCATCGTGGGCAGAACATCACTTGCGCCCGGACTTGCCGGACGAGTCACCACTGTCCGACGTCGACAGCGCGGCGATGAAGGCCTCCTGCGGCACCTCGACGCGGCCGACCATCTTCATGCGCTTCTTGCCTTCCTTCTGCTTCTCCAGCAGCTTGCGCTTCCGGGTGATGTCACCGCCGTAGCACTTGGCCAGCACGTCCTTGCGGATGGCGCGGATCGTCTCGCGGGCGATGATCCGGGAGCCGATGGCCGCCTGGATCGGCACCTCGAACTGCTGCCGCGGAATCAGTTCGCGCAGCTTCGCGGCGATGGTCGTGCCGTACGTGTAGGCCTTGTCCTTGTGGACGATCGCGGAGAAGGCGTCGACCGTCTCCCCCTGCAGCAGGATGTCCACCTTGACCAGGTCGGCCGACTGCTCGCCGGACGGCTCGTAGTCGAGGCTGGCGTACCCCTTGGTCCTGGACTTGAGCTGGTCGAAGAAGTCGAAGATGATCTCGCCGAGCGGCAGCACGTAGCGCAGCTCGACGCGGTCCGCGGACAGGTAGTCCATGCCCTGCAGCATGCCGCGGCGACCCTGGCAGAGTTCCATGATCGCGCCGACGTAGTCGTTGGGCGCGAGGACCGTGACCCGGGCGACCGGCTCGAAGACCTCGGCGACCTTGCCGACCGGGTACTCGCTGGGGTTGGTGACGACGACCTCCTTGCCGTCCTCCAGCACCACGCGGTAGACCACGTTGGGTGCGGTGGCGATGAGGTCGAGGCCGAACTCCCGCTCGAGCCGCTGCTGGATGATCTCCAGGTGCAGCAGGCCGAGGAAGCCGACGCGGAAGCCGAAGCCCAGCGCCGCCGACGACTCCGGCTCGTAGACCAGCGCGGCGTCGTTCAGCTTGAGCTTGTCCAGCGCCTCACGCAACGCCGGGTAGTCCGAGCCGTCGATCGGGTAGAGCCCCGAGTACACCATCGGCTTGGGGTCCTTGTAGCCGCCGAGCGACTCCTTGGCCGGCTTGGCGTTGATCGTGACCGTGTCACCGACTCGCGACTGGCGTACGTCCTTCACGCCGGTGATGAGGTAACCCACCTCGCCCACGCCGAGCGCACCCGACTTCACCGGCTCCGGCGAGATGACGCCCAGCTCCAGCAGCTCGTGCACCGCGCCGGTGGACATCATGCGGATCCGGTCGCGCGCCTCGATGCGGCCGTCGACGACCCGGACGTAGGTCACGACGCCTCGGTAGATGTCGTAGACGGAGTCGAAGATCATGGCCCGCGCGGGCGCGGCGGCGTCGCCGATCGGCGTCGGCAGCCGCCGCACGATCTCGTCCAGCAGATGCGGTACGCCGACCCCGGTCTTGCCCGAGACCTTCAGGACCTCCTCGGGCAGGCAGCCGACCAGGTTCGCCAGCTCCTCGGCGTACTTCTCCGGCTGGGCCGCCGGCAGGTCGATCTTGTTCAGCACCGGGATGATCGTGAGGTCGTTCTCCATGGCCAGATAGAGGTTGGCCAGCGTCTGCGCCTCGATCCCCTGCGCGGCGTCGACCAGCAGGATCGCGCCTTCGCAGGCGGCGAGGCTGCGGGAGACCTCGTAGGTGAAGTCGACGTGCCCCGGGGTGTCGATCATGTTGAGGACGACCGTCTCGCCGGTCCGCTCCCCCTCCCGCACCGTCCACGGCATGCGGACCGCCTGCGACTTGATCGTGATGCCGCGCTCCCGCTCGATGTCCATGCGGTCGAGGTACTGGGCCCGCATCTGGCGCGGGTCGACCACCTCGGTCAGCTGCAACATCCGGTCGGCCAGCGTTGATTTGCCATGGTCGATGTGTGCGATGATGCAGAAGTTCCGGATGGCACCGGGGTCGGTGGTACCGGGCTGGTTCACACCGGGCGTCGGAGGCACGGATCGTCCGTTTCGTCGTCAGATGGGATGGGGCTGCGGCTGCAGCTCGCCTCTATGATCCCATGCCCGCCCGGAACCTCGACACGTGTAGCGCTAGCAGCGGCAACCCTCGTTCGCGGGCCAGCCCAGGAACAGCGCGGCCAGCCGCGGCAACCGCGCCCGCATGATCAGGTCGTTGTCGACCTCGGGCCGCTCGCCGACCGGCTCGCCCTGGTTCCGCAGCTCGACCCCGCAGGCCTCCGCCACGGCGTCCCCGACCAGCTCGGCGTAGATCGCGCTGTCGTCGTCCCAGTCGGCCGCCTCGGCCACGACGGGGTGCCCGGCGAGCGCGTCCGGATCGGCCAGCGCCTTGGCGTACCAGGCTTCGCCGGTGGCGATCAGGCCGAAGCGGAAGTCCTCGAAGCCGCCGAGATCACAACCGCCCCCGATCAGGTAGGCGGCGGCGTACAGGTCCCAGCGCAGCGCAGCCGTGCTCACCTGCCCGAAGATCTGTCCGAACGCGGTGCGCCGATCCGCCGGCAGGCTCCCGAGCCGGGCGGTCAGCGCCTTCGCGAGCGCCTCGCCGTCCTGCCCGATCTCGCCGCCGACATCGGATCGTGCGGCGTCGATCACGCCCCAGAACTCGTCCAGCTCCACGGTCGCCTCCTCGGTCCTCTCGTTTAACGACTCGCGCCCGATCACGGCTCTGCGGGACCATTCCGGGCATGATCCCGTACACCGAGACCGCGCAACGGCCCGATTGGGAGCAGTTGCCGGAGTCGCTGCGCACTGCGATCGCGGAGCAGCTCGGCAGTGAGGTCGCGTCCGCGCGGGTCGCCCGAAGCGGCTTCACCCAAGGCTTCGCGGCGGTCCTCACCACGGTGGCCGGGATCCGCGCCTTCGTCAAGGCCGCACCCCTCGATCTCGCACCAGCCGAGTGGTACGCGAAAGAGGCGCGGATCACCGAGGCGTTGCCGGTCGGCGTACCCGCGCCCCGGGTGCGTTGGGCGACGGAGCTGGCCGAGCACTTCGTGATCTGCCTCGACGCGGTGGACGGCGCCCGGATGCCCGAACTGCCCTGGCTCGCACCGGATCTGACCGCCGCCCTGGACGCGTACGCACGCACGGCAGCGCTGCTCACGCCGGTGCCGACGGCGTTGGCCGAATTCGCGCCGGATCCGTTCAGCACTGTGATGCGCGGCACCCTCGACCGGTGGGCCGCCGTGCTCTCAGGCGCGGCCGAGCTGCCGGACCCAAGGCTGGAGCCGCATCTCGCCGACCTAGCGCGGTTGGAGCGACGGCTGCTGGACTACGGCGATGCCATGCCCGGCGTCATGCACTGCGATCTGCGGGCGGACAACGTGATCCTGGACACCGCGGGTGCAGCGTGGATCTGCGACTGGAACCACCTTTGCCGGGGACCGGCCTGGATCGACCTGGTCAGTCTGTTGATCTCCGCCGTGCCCGATCACGACGTCGATACGCTGTTCGCGACGCATCCCGCCGCGGCTGACGCCCCGGCCGACGCGCTCGACGCGACCTTGGCGGGCCTCGCCGGGTACTACCTGACGCAGGGCCTGCGGCCGGAGATCCCGACCTCCCCCTACGTGCGGACCCACCAGCGACACTGCGGCCGGCTGGCGATAGACTGGTTGGCGAGACGCCGGGACTGGCGCTGGTGACCTAGTCCGCCCAAGCTGTGCTCCGCTTTGGCTGACCAAGGCCGCGCCTGTTAACCTGGCACGTCGAACTTTTGTGTCCCCGCTTCAGCGGGGTTGATGCCCCGATTTAGGAGAGGCTGACACGTGGCCAACATCAAGTCGCAGATCAAGCGCAACCGCCAGAACGAGAAGGCGCGGCTGCGGAACAAGGCGGTCAAGTCTTCGCTGAAGACGGCGATCCGCAAGTTCCACGAGGCCACCGAGGCCGGCGACACCGCCAAGGCTTCGGAGCTCATGGTCGCCGCCTCCCGTCAGCTCGACAAGGCGGTCAGCAAGGGCGTGATCCACAAGAACCAGGCGGCGAACCGCAAGTCGTCGATCGCCAAGCGGCTGAACACCGCCGCCGCGGCCTGACGCCCCTTTCAGCGACGAAGCCCGCTGCCGATTCGGCGGCGGGCTTTCGCGTACCCGCTGATCAGTCGTAGCGGTGGGCGGCGGACTGGCGACGGCGCGCCTGGCTCGAGCGCACCTCGTCCGGGGCGGCCAGGCCGGCGTACGGCTGGGGCACGGCGGCTCGGCCGACGGCGGGCGGCTCCTCCGGGAAGTCCTCGCTGACCGGCTGCGCGGGAACGATGTCGGCTTCCGCGGCCGCCTTCCGCCGGGCCGCTTTCGCCTCCCGTTTGGCCGCCCGCCGGGTGGCGCTGCGAACCGCCGCCCGTGCCTGCGCCCGGGCCGCCGAGCGTACGCCGAATCCCGCGATCAGATCGTTGATCTTCACCATGATCGCGATCGCGGCCGGGAGCACCACGACCGCCCACCACGTCACCAGTTCGGCGAGGGCGAGCAGGGTGGCGAGCGCGATCGCGCCTTCGAAGAAGAAGAAACACAGCAGGCCGCTCGGCCGGATGTACTGCAGGGCCAGAACCCGGGCGTAGAACGGGCGATCCTTCGCGCGTACGTCGGCGATCATCGTCCGCTCCGGGCCGCCGCCATCGCCATGATGGCCCGCTCCAGGGCGTACCCACGATCGTCGGAGCCGCCCTTGACCTCGGCGTTGCACACGGCGGCGGCGGCCATCGCGTCGACGAGACCCTCCGGGGTCCAGCCGCGGGCCATCCGCTGCGCCTTCTCGATCTTCCAGGCGGGCATGCCGAGCTTGCTCGCCAGCTGGTACGCGTTTCCGCCGCGACCGGCCGAGGCGACCCGGGCGACGGTGCGTACGCCGTCGGCCAGCGCGTCGGCGATCGGGACCGGGTCCACGCCCGTGGCCAGCGCCCAGCGCAGCGCCTCCAGTGCGGCCGGAACGTCGCCCGCGACGGCGGCGTCGGCCACGGCGAACCCACTGACCTCGGCGCGGCCCTTGTAGTACCGCTGCACGACGTCGAGTTCGATGCGGCCGTTCGTGTCGGCCATCAGCTGATGGCAGGCGGCCGCCAGTTCCCGGAGGTCGTTGCCGACCGCGTCGAGCAGCGCTTCGGCCGCCTCACCGCTGCATTTGCCGCCGAGCCGGCGGATCTCGGAGCGGATGAAGTCGACCTTGTCAGCGTGCCGGGTCACCTTGGCCGCCAGCGCCACCTCCGCCCCGGCCTGCTTCAGCCCGTCGGCCAGGGCTTTGCCTTTGGCTCCCCCGGCGTGGCAGATCACCAGCGACGCCCCCGGATCGGCGTTGGCCGCGTACGCCAGCAGCGCCGCCGTCAGATCCTTCTTCGCGTCCTGTCCGTTGTAGACGATCACCACCGGGCGACCGCCGAACAGCGACGGGCTCAACGCGCCCGCCAGCTCACCTGGAAGAAGATCGCTGCCCTGGAACTCGCTGACCGACGCGACCGGATCGTCCTGTCTGACCGCTTCCACTACTTGGTTGACGGCGCGGGTGGCCAACAACTCTTCGTCACCGAGAACCAACAGCAGCGCGGGAGCACTCACACCGCAATACTCGCATGCCGACGGCCATGATCCGCTCACTCGTCGGGGTGGGCGGCACATCCGTATTCACGACCGCGGTGTCACGGTGAGTTCACCAGCGTCGATGGCGACCGCGATGTCGCCCGCCTGGTCCGTACGCACGACACGCGCGCCGCCGCGGGCCAGGCTCGCCAGGACAGCCGGGTTCGGATGCCCGTAGTCGTTGCCGGCACCCACACTGACCAGCGCAATCGCCGGTGCGACGGCGGTCAGGAAGGCCGGATCCTGGAACGCCGAGCCATGGTGCGCGACTTTGAGGACGTCGGCCCGGCCGGCCCCGGCGGTCACGAGCTCCTGCTGCTCCTCGACCTCGGCATCGCCCGTGAGCAGCACCGACGTTCCCCCGAACGAGACGCTCAGCACAACCGAGTTGTTGTTCGGATCCGACCTCGTGCCGTGTAAGGGGGCCACCGGGCCGACGACCGTCATCGTCAGCGGGCCGATGCGGCGTACCTCGCCGGGGGCGGCCATCGCCACCGGCGAGCCGGCGGCGGCCGCCGCCGCGAGCACCCCCGTACGCCCCTCCGCCGGTTCCGGCCAGGCGGGCGTGAGGACGGCGGAGACGCGACGGCCCTGGAACACCCCGGCGACGCCGCCGACGTGGTCGGCGTGGAAATGGCTGATCACCAATAATGGGACCGTCGTTATGCCCAGCCGGTCGAGGCAGCCCGCCACCGCCGACGGCTCCGGACCGGCGTCCACGACGACCGCCTCGCCTTCCCGCGTACGCAGCACCGTCGCGTCGCCCTGGCCGACGTCGCAGGCCACCAGGAACCAGCCCGTCGGCGGCCACCCCGGCGCGAGGACGCGTACCGGCGCCGCGCCCAGCACCGCCGCGACGGTCACGACCAGGACGACGCGCCGGACCTTGGCGCTGCGGAAACCGATCAGGGCAAGGACGGTCAACCCGGTCAGGAGCAGTGCGCCCGGCGTACCACTGGGCCAGGGCAGAGCGGCTCCCGGCAAGCCGGCGGCGACCCGCGCGACCGTGACCAGCCACGCGGCCGGATAGCTCGCCAGCCAGGCGGCGAACTGCGCGCCCGGCGGCCAGATCGGCGACAGACCGGCGGCCAGGACGCCGAGCACGGTGGCCGGTGCGACCGCAGCCGTGGCCAGCAGATTCGCCGGAATCGCGATGAGGCTGACCGAGCCGGACAGGGCCGCGATCACCGGTGCGCAGGCGACCTGGGCGGCGGCCGGGACCGCGAGCGCCTCGGCCGCGATCCGGGGCATCCGGCGCTGCAACGCGTCCCGCCAGCCGGGCGCGAGGAGCAGCAGTCCGGCGGTGGCGCACACGCTCAACGTGAACCCGGCGTCGGCGGCCAGCTCCGGATCCACCACCACCAGAACCGCGACGGTCGCGGACAACGCGGGTAACGCTGCCCGGCCGCGTCCGGTGGCCAAGGCCGCCAGCGCGAGGCTGCCCATCACTGCGGCTCGCAGGACGCTCGGCGACGGCCGGGCCAGGATGACGAACCCGGCCACGCCCAGTACGCAGGCCGCCGCGCAGATCGCCGGACTCGCCCGGCACGCCTTGAGCAGAAGCAGCAGGCAGCCGATCACAATCGCGACGTTCGAGCCGGAGACGGCTGTCAGGTGCGTCATCCCCGCCGCTTTGAAGTCCTCCTGGACCTCCGGCGGCAGCCGGGACGTGTCGCCGACGACCAACCCGGGCAGCAGGCCGCCCCGGCGCGGTTCCAGTCCTTCGCACGCCCGCTGAAGTCCGGTACGCAGACTCCCGGCCGCGCGTTGGACCCAGGGTGCGCGGCCGATGAGCTTCGGCGGCCGATTCACCGCCAGGACCGCCGCTTTGAGGTCACCTCCCCGGGTCGGGCCGAGGCGGCCGGTGACCGTCAGGCGCTGGCCCGGCAGCAAGGCCCGCCAATCGCCGTCGCCACTGGCGATGAGCAGCACCGGAACGTCGAGAGCCAAATCGTCCGCCCGGGTGAGGTCGGCGTCGATCAAGAAGGAGGGCGTACGCCCCGGCAGCAGTCGCGGGTCGTCGCGGACGACCACCTCCGCCGTGATCGTCGCCCGGTCGCTGACGAGCCGCGTGACCGTCGGATCGTCCCGGATCGCCAGGCGGGCCGCGGTTGCCCCGGCGCCCAACGCCACTCCGATCAACGCCAGGCAGAGGACCCGCCTCCGGCGAAGCACTAGAGCGGATGCCGTCGCCGTCAGCGTGATGGCCACGGCGATCGTCAAGCTCGTGAGCAGCGCCGCGTACGCCGCCAGCCAGCATCCGAGGGCGAGCGGAGCCAACCGCAGATCCCGGCCGGTCACACCGTCACCAAATCCTTGAGCTGCTCGAACTTGGCGTCGCCGATGCCCTCGACCTGCCTCAGCTCACCGACGTTCCGGAAGC
>JABFYB010000177.1 GCA_013361475.1 Hamadaea sp. | reverse complement strand
GCGGAGACCTGACCGGCCAGCGGCGCCGCGTACAGGCGATCCTCGTCGCGGACCGGGATGTTCGCCTCCTGGATGAGGAATTGCGGCGTACTCGGATGGCCGCGCGCGATGTGCACGAGGTAGCGGGCGATGACCGCCAGGCTCAGCAGGCCGCCGGACAGCGCTATCCCGGTCAGGACGGCCGCCGACGGGTGGCTCAGGATCGCCATGATCGCCCCGACGAGCGCGCAGAAGCTCGTGAACAGAGCGAGCATGCCCGCGAAGGTGATCGGCCGGACCGAGTAGGACATGAACAGTTCCACGGCGTGGCGGGCCAGGCCGCGTACGGTCACCTTCGGTTCGCCGCCCCGGCGGGCGCGATGGGCGGTCGGGGTCGTGGTCCAGTTGCTCGTGAGGCGGGGCAGCGCCGCCATGAAGTACGGCGTACCCAGGCGTAGGTCGACGACCCGGCGGGCGAGTTCGGTGCGGACCAGCCGGAAGCTCGTGCCGCCGGACGGGATGTCGATCCGCAGCAGCCGCCGGGCGATGACCTCGTGCAGGCCGCTGGCGAGGCGCCGCAGCAGCCGGTCCTGGCGGTCGACGCGGATGCCGAAGACGGCGTCGTAGCCTTCCTTCGCCTTGGCGATCAGCTTGTGCGCCTCGGCCGGCGGGAACTGGAGATCGGCGTCCAGGTGCAGCAGCCATGGATGGCGTGCGTAGCGGTAACCCGCGGAGAAGGCCGCTTCGAGGCCGTAGTTGCGGGTGAAAGACAGGTAGGACACGGCCGGATCGCGTTCGGCGAGGACCCGGAACCGGTCGAGGGTGGCGTCGGTGCTGCCGTCGTCGACGAAGAGCACCTCCAGTCCGGCGTACCCGGACAGCTCCTCGACGATCTCCTGGTAAACGGCGTCGACGTTGTCGGCCTCGTTGAGGCAGGGGACGACGACGGTGACGGCGAAATCTTCCGGTCGGTCACGTCCCCGCACCGCGGGCCACCCCTCTGGCGCCACATCGCGCCGCGTTCATCGACTTCGACATCACATCATGTGGATGTCTAAGTCGACACATCTGTCTGTGTCGACACCTTGCCATGGCTCACGACCGGTTCGCAACCGGGCCCAGCAGGCCAAACGCACAGATCAATTGGTCACTTTGGAGGGTTGTCGATCGAGCGACGAGTTGGCACACTCAATCGACCTATCGACGAAGATCGGGGTGCGGCCGCATGTACGTGCTCGGCATCAACCAGCATCACGACTCGGCGGCGGCACTCGTCCGCGACGGCCGGATCGTGGCTTTTGTCGAGGAAGAGCGGATATCTCGCGTCAAACACGACGGGACCTTCCCCGGCAAGGCCATCCAGCAGTGCTTGGCGATGGAGGGCATCACCCTCGGCGACGTCGATCACGTCGCGTACTTCTGGCAGGCGCGCAAGGAGGTCCAGCACGCGCTGGGGCACTTCGTCCGCCACCTGCCGGCCACGCTGGCGGTGTTCCGCAACGACGCCGGCACCTACGACGGCCGGGCCAGCGGGCTCACCGCGACCCTGCGGTCGGGCGGCGTACAGCAGCACTCGGACGACTACAACGTCGGCGGCGCGCTGCTGTTGCACCTGAAGCGATCACTGACGATGAAGAAGGTCGTCTGCGACGCCGTCGGCTACACCGGCCCGGTCAAGTTCCAGGTGCACCTGGTCGACCACCACATTTCGCACGCGGCCAGCGCGTACCTGCTCTCGCCCTTCGAGCGGGCCGCCATCCTCACCTGGGACGGCATCGGCAGCGACGGCACCTCGACCTACCTCGCCGTCGGCGAAGGCGACCGCATCCGCGACGTACGCCGAGTCAAGTTCCCGCACTCCCTCGGCGCCCTGTACGCCTGTGTCACCAGCTATCTCGGCTTCCACCCGACCCGGGACGAGGGCAAGGTCATGGGGTTGGCCGCGTACGGCGAGCCGACCCACGTCGAGGCGATGAAGGAACTGGTTCACCTGCTCCCGGACGGCCGGTACGAGCTGGACTTGAGCTGGTTCCGCCATCACGCCACCGGCAAGCATCAGATGGCGCCCAAGTTCCTCGAGCGGTTCGGACCGCCCCGGCCGCGTACGCGGGACGCCGTGCCCCAGCACTACGCCGACATCGCGTACGGGCTCCAGGCCACCCTCGAGGAAGCGGGGCTGCACGTCGCGCGCTGGCTTCAGCAGCACACCGGTGAGACGAACCTCGTGACGGCCGGCGGCGTCGCCCTCAACAGCGTCATGAACGGGCGGATCTTCCTGGAGACGCCGTTCGAGGAGTTCTTCGCCCAGCCCGCCGCGGCCGACGACGGTTCGGCGCTCGGCGCGGCCGTCCAGGTCGCCGTCACGCAGGGCGCACCGCGGCCCACCGGCGGCTACATCTTCCTCGGGCCGAGCTACTCGGAGGCGGAGATGGAGAAGGCGCTCGCCGACGCCGGGCTGGCGTACGAGCGCACCGACGACATCAAGGA
This sequence comes from Hamadaea sp., assembly GCA_013361475.1. Classification (GTDB taxonomy): domain Bacteria; phylum Actinomycetota; class Actinomycetes; order Mycobacteriales; family Micromonosporaceae; genus Hamadaea. The sequence continues at coordinate 8,874 of JABFYB010000177.1, read as the reverse complement.
CACCACCGCGCGGGCGCTGGCCGACGGCAAGATCGTGGGCTGGTTCCAGGACCGGATGGAGTGCGGGCCTCGCGCGCTGGGCAACCGGTCGATCCTGGCCGATCCGCGGGGCAAGGACACCAAGGACCGCCTGAACGAGAAGGTCAAACACCGCGAGCCGTTCCGGCCGTTCGCGCCGTCCTGCCTGGTGGAGCGGGCCGGAGAGTACTTCGCCTCCGGCTACCCGTCGCCGGTGATGCTGCTCGTCTTCGACGTGCTGGAGCACCAGCGCGAGCGGGTTCCGGCGATCACCCATGCCGACGGCACCGCCCGCGTGCAGACCGTCTCGGCGGCCGACAACCCCCGCTACCATCGGATGATCTCGCGCTTCGAGGAGCTGACCGGCGTGCCCATGGTCGTGAACACGTCCTTCAACGACAACGAGGAGCCGATCGTCTGCACGCCGGCCGAGGCCGTCTCGTGCTATCTGCGGACCGACATGGACGCGCTGGCCCTCGGTCCCTTCTGGACGCAGAAATGATGCGGCGCTGGTTCTGGCTGCTGCCCGCGGCGGCCGGCGCCGCGCTGGCCTACGCCATCATGGTGGTGCTGCCCGCGGATCGCACGATCGACAACGTGGGCGAGGTGCTCTTCAAAACCGCACCCCTGCTGTGCGCGGTGCTCGCGATCGCGTTGTTCCCCCAGCGCCCCGGGCTGAGCCTGGCGCTCGTCGGGGTGCTGCTCCTGGGCTACATGGGCGTCGTGGACACCCTCAATGTCCACAACATCTTCGGGTACGCCGAATCACCGAACCAGGACGCCGCGTTCCCGGAGCTGTATCAGTGGACGATCTTCGTCAACGCGTTCACCGTACTGGCGGTGCTGTTCGCGTACCGTCTGGGCGGCGCGACCGCAGGACGCACGTTGCGCGCGGGACTCGCGGGCATCCTGGTCTTGATCTCGGGGTTGAACGATCTGACCTATTACTTCACGGCGGACTGGGAGGGGCCACGGCCGGAGCACCTGAAGTGGGCCTCGCACATCGCGGTCTTCGTGGGCGGGCCACCGACGGCGACCGTGGCGATCGTGTTCTGCGCGATTCACCTCGCGCTCGCGGTCGCCGTGCTCGTGGCGCCGCTGGGCCGCTGGGTCGACCGGTTCGACGCCGGCTCCCCAGCGGTCACACCAGCGCCTCCAGTACCCGCCGAGCAGTATTGATCCCCTGCCGGATCACCTGGTCCATGTCGATGTAGGTGTAGGTGGCCAGGCGGCCCGCGACGAACCGGGGCGGGCCGGGCAACGCCGACAGTTCGTCGAGGTAGCGCCGGGCCAGCGCCCGATTCGCTCCCGCGACGTCGTCGATCGGATAGTGCCGTGCGGGCGCGCCCGGATACTCGTAGCTGACCACGGTGCCCGGCTCGGTCTGGCCGCTCATCCACTTCGTCTCGATCGCGCGAGTGTGCGGCTTGAGCGGGCTGGGCGTGTTGAGCACCCCGCACGGCAGGACGTGGTCCACGCCGGGCAGATAGTGGTTCACGAGGCGGACGCCCCGCCACGGCAGCGCGCCGAGGTGCGAGGCGAAGAACTCGTCGAGCGCGCAGGTGACCACGATCGCCTCCGCCCCGGCACAGACGTCCTCCCAGTCGTCGATCGTGATCCGCTGACCCATGACGACCGGCACATCGCGCAACAGGGCGTCGAGGAGCCTGGGGTAGCCGCCACGCGGCCACCCCTGGTGCGGGTCGCGGAACAGATCGCGGTAGCCGTCCTCGCGCAGCTCGATGCGTTTGGGCGCCCACGCCGCCGTGAGGTTCTTGGGATCCTCACCCCACTGTTTGCGCGTGTAGCCCTCGATGAACTCGTGATAGAGCGTCTCGCCCATCAGGCCGACGCACCAGGACTCGAAGTGGTCCGCGCACGGCACCGCCGGGCGGCTCGCGAGTTCCCGCTCGATGGCCGGCCACTGCGGCAGTTCGCGCAGCTCCGACAGTTGCGGCGGCCAGCTCAGCACCCGGTCGAACGCCTCGGTACGCACAGCGTGCCGATACGGCAGCAGTTCGACGAGACCGGTCACCATCTGCCAGACGGCCGTGTCGGAGGTGTGGAAGATGTGCGCCCCGGCCGGCTCGTAGAGGATCCCCCCGGCGCTGGCCGTACGCAGTTGCCCACCCCAGGTCGGATCACCCTCGAGGACCTCGACGGTCCGCCCGGCGCGGTGCAGGAGATGTGCGACGGTCGCCCCGGCGAGGCCGGCGCCGATCACGCGGATCGTCATGTCAGAGCCGCTTCACGAGACGGATCTTGCCGTTCGGTTCGGGCGTGATCGCGTCCACCATCGCGACGTCGAGGTCGAACTGGCTCGCCGCGGGCGCGATCGCCTCGCGTAGTTGCCGCTCGACCTCGGCCTGTGCGCCGTCCGTGGCCACCGCCAGCAGGCGCAACGCGCCGGGCCGCTCCTGAACCATTTGGATCCGCAGCAGGCGGCCCTCCCGGCTCAGCGGATAGATCAGCGACGCGATGAAGTTGCCGTTGCGCAGGACGCCGTCCTTCGTCTCGATCCGGTCCTCGACCCGGCCCAGCACCGACCGCAGGATGGGCATGTGTGAGGTGCCGCAGCCGCAGTCGTTCGGCGCGATCTCGACGCGGTCGCCGAGCCGGTAGCGGATCAGCGGATTCGCCTGCGCGTGCAGTCGTGTCACCACGATCTCCCCGACGCCGTCGGCCAACGCCACCGAACCGTCGTCGCGGATCACCTCCACCACGACGTCACCGGACCGCAGATGCATGTTCCCGCGTACGCACGTCCGCGCGATCGTGTACGCCTCCACCGACGCGTACGTCTCGTGACCCTTGGCCCCGAAGTACTCCAATGCCTCGGTGCGTCCGCCGATGAGCGTCGACTCCCCGGCGAAGACGATCACCCGGGCGTACGGGTAGCGGATGCCGCGACGCCGCAGCTCGGCGCCGACCGCCGCGATCATCGACGGGAAGCCCCACAGGATCGTCGGCCGCCCGGCCAGCACCGCGTCCGCCTGCTCGGCGATCGACTTGCTGGTGTCGACGTGCACGTTGCCCGCCAGCCCGAGGCGTTCCAGCCGATGCTTGCGGAAACCGTAGACGCGGAAGTAGCCGACCCGGTCCCACGGGCGCATCCCGCAGGCCAGCAGGTCCCAGAGGAAGGTCGCCCGCAGGTAGCTGAGATCTTCCTCGGAGTAGTAGAACGTCGCCGGATGACCGGTCGATCCACTGGTGCTGGCCATGCGCGTGGACTCCGGCGTATGCCCGTCCGCCAGCAGGCCGCCGGACGGCCCGAGCGCGTTGACCGTCGACCGGTCCAGCAGCGGGAGCAGCGGCAGATCCTGCGGCCCCTGGAACCGGGCGACGACCGCCGGGTCGTAGACCTCCCGGTAGTGCGGCACGTCGGCCGCCGCGTGGCGTACGAGCTGGGTCAGCAGACGAGCCTGAAGCTCGGCGATCCGCTCGGGCCGGGCGCGGTCCCGCGCGCGGGCGGTCGCCACATTGGCCAGGACCGGCAGGATAGGAATACGGTGGGGCAGGCGGGTCATCGTCGTCCCTGGGTTCGAGCCGTACACGGGTTCGAGCCATACATGCAAAGATGTTGTTGTGCATCAGGGTCTCACAGTGCGCCGCCACGATCCACATCGTGTTGCCGAGCCCGACGGCTGGACCGACTTCGTGGCGAAGAACCGGCTGGGCGTCGCCTGGTCCTGGCCGTTGGTGCACGCGGCAGCGGCCGGAGGCCGGCAGACCGCCCTGATCGGGACGCTCCATGATGGATCGGCCGTCGCCGGGTTGGTCACCGGACGCTTCATCGGACCCCGGATCGGCCGGCGACGCGCGCCGCTGGCCGGAATCCTCGACATCGACAGCCTGACGACCAGCTGCTTTCCGGGCATCGTCACCGCACAGCCGGAGGCCTTCGGCGACGCGGTCCACGCCGTCCTCGCCGCGGTACGCGGAGTTCAGGGCGTACTGCTCCGGCAGATCATCGCCGACACGCTTCCTGCGGTGCTAAGGCGGCCGGCGATCACGCGGGAAGGCGGACCGATCGCCCACTTCGCCAACCGGTTCGGCGACTTCGACGCGTACGCCCACTCGCTCGGCCGCCGGCGAGGACCCCTACGCCCGGTGTACAACCGGCTCGCCCGCGATACCGACCTCGTCGTCGAATCCACCATGGACGGCGAGCTGAGCGCGCCCGTGACCCCGCTGGACCTGCGTCGCCTCGTCAACCTGGTGGTCGACCGGCATCACACCCGGCGCTGGCTGCGCAAACGCCACCTCTCCGAGGCGGTCGCCGCCGCCCAGGTCGGCACGCCCGGCGTACACCTGCGGACCTATCGCGACCGAGCCGGGCGGCTCCTGGCGGTCCACACCGTCCTGGACCATCCCGAGCTGCCCGTCTCCAGCGCCTGGGGCAGCCTCGACCTGGCCGACGGCGGCCGCAAGGACCTCTGGTTCCACAGCAACGCCGAGCTGGCCCGGTGGTGCATCGAGACCGGCCGCGCCGGTTTCCTCAGCGGCCAGGGCAGCCTCACCGAGAAACGGCGCCTCGGGCACGAGCTGACCCGTCAGTGGGCCGTGCTCATCCCGTCTTCTCCCCGACGGCGGACGGCTCCGGATCGGCAGCAGACTTCGATGCCGTCGGCTGCGCCGGACTGAACTCCGACTCGACGAACCGGCCTTTGCCGCCCGGCGTCAGCTCGATCCGATCCGTACGCACGAATCGCAGCGCCACCGACACACCGACCAACTCGTGGAACTTGGCTTCGAAGGACCGGGTGGCCGCGGCGTAGCCGGCGTCGGTGGGTTCCTCCGGGACCAGGTGCACCGTGATGTCTCCGGCGGCGTCCTGGCGGATCATGCACTCGGCCACGCCCGGGGCGTACATGGCCAACGACAGGAACACCCCGCTGTACACCCGGCGACCGCCCGGCAACGTGATGAAGGCGTTGGTACGCCCGTCGGCGAGCTTCATGCGGCGGAACCGGTTGCCGCACGAACACTCGCCCGGCACGATCATCGCCCGGTCACCGAGCTGATAGCGCGGCAGCGGCATGGCGCGTTCCCGGAAGTGCGTCACGACGACCGACCCGACCGTCCCGTCCGGCACCGGCCGCCCGTCGTCCCCCAGGATCTCCAGCCAGACCCGGTCCTCGTCCACGTGCATCCCGCCCGCCGAACAGCCGGTAGACACCGTCAGCACCTCGTACGCCGAGTACTCGTCGAACACCGGTACGCCGAACCGGTCGGTGAGCAGCTGCGCCACCTCGTCGGTGAGCAGCTCGGAATCGGTCATGACCATACGCAGCGACCGGCGGAGCCGGGCCAGCTCGGCGTCGTCCAGGTTGCGCAGGATCGCGCGCAGCACGACCGGGTAGCCCATGATGAGGTTGGGCCGCACCGCGAGCACCTGGCGAGCGATCTCCGCCTCGGGCTGCCCGGCGCTGACGACCGTGCGCGGAAACAGCCCGAGCCGCTGGAACCATCGCACCGGGCGCGGGAACGGCTTGATGTGGGCGATCCGCCACCACGGCCGATAGCCCGAACGCAGGAACCGGCGCAGAACCGTCGCACCGTGATACCCGTACGCCCCGACGTCGTGGCGGATGCTCAGCCGCGTACCGGTCGTGCCGCTGGTGACGTCGGTCCGGTACTCCCCCACGGGGGCGTAGAACGCCGCTACGCCGGCGTCGAGCACCTGCCGCTTCGTCAGCGTCGGCAGCTCGGCCAACTCCGCCAGACTGCCCAGCGCCGCCGGATACTCCTGGAAGTACGCCACGTTCGCCCGGCAGAAGGCCAGCATCTCGTTGATCCCGTCAAGCGCCAGCCGCCGGGTGACCTCCGGATCGCGGCGGGGCGCACGCCACACCGCCGGCAGGTGCCGCAGTTCGCGTACGGCGACCGCCAAGCCGCTGCTCATCGCATCGCTCTATCGAAATATGGCACGGGCCTACGGTAGAGGCTTCCGGCGCGCCGACCAACACCCCACCGTGAAGCATGCCTCAGTTACACAAGACCCGTTGCACAATAGTTCTTGTGCATGTCATGCTCGCCTGGTGACAGACAAGATCACCGACTCCGCCGTCCTCGCGGCGTTGGCCCACCCGTTGCGCCGGCGGCTGATGGACCTGCTACGGGCCTACGGACCGGCCACCGCCAGCACGCTCGCTGAGCGCACCGGTGAAGCCATCGGCAACGTGAGCCACCACCTGCGCGTACTGGGCACTGCCGGGCTGCTGGAGGAGGCGCCCGAGCTGGCCCGCGACAAACGTGAGCGCTGGTGGCGCCGAAGCTCGCCGAACCTCGGCTGGTCCCAGGGCGACTTCGCCGCCGACCCGGCCGCCGCCACCGTGTCGGCCGCTGTCCAGACGATGCTGCTCGACCGGCACGCCGGCGCCGCTCGCGAATGGCTGGCCGCCGAGCACCCTGCCGAGGACGCGGAGTGGGTCGACGCCGCCTTCATCGCCGACCGCTGGATGCTGCTCACACCGGCCGAACTCGCCCAGGTCGGCCAGGAGATCATCGAGGTCCTGCTCCGCTGGGGCACGCGCGAGGTCCCCGACGACGGCCACCACCGCGACCCTGTGCTCGTCTTCTCCTACGGAGTTCCCGCTCAGCCATGACCCTCACGCTCATCACCCCGGCTCCTCCCGTCGTCCACAAGTCCGACTTCACCAAGTTCTGGTTCGGCGAGACCGTCAGCAAGATCGGCACCGGCATCAGCACCGTCGCCATCCCGCTCGCCGCGATCACGACGTTGCAGGCCACCACCTTCCAGATCGGGCTGCTCACCGCGGCCGGCTGGCTACCGTGGCTCCTCGTGGGCCTGCCCGCCGGGGCCTGGGTCGACCGGATGGCCCGGCGACCTCTCATGATCGCCTGCAACCTCGTGTCCTTCCTCCTGCTCGTCAGCGTCCCGGTATCGGCCTGGCTCGGCCGGCTCACCTACCCCCAGCTCCTCGTCACCGCGCTGCTCCTGGGCACGGCGGCCGTGTTCTTCCAAACGGCGTACCAGGTGTATCTGCCGTCGCTGCTCACGCCGGAAGAACTACCGGCCGGAAACGCGAAGATGCACGGCTCCGAGGCGTTCGCCCAGGTCGCCGGACCAGGGTTGGCCGGCCTCCTGACCCAACTCCTCGGCGTGCTCACCGGGCTGCTGGTCAACGCGGCGACCTTCGTGGTCTCCACCGTCTGTCTGCTGCGCATCCGGGCGCACGAAACAGTCGCTCCAGCCGCGCGCGACTCCAGCCTCATCCGCGACATCCGCGAAGGGCTGCGCTTCGTCATCCGGGATCCCTATCTGCGGGTGTTCTCGGCGTTTGGCGCCGCGTTCAACCTCGCCTTCGTCGCGTACCAGGCGGTTCTGGTCGTCTTCCTGGTCCGGGAGGTCGGCGTCGACGCCGCGCGCGTCGGCGTACTGCTGATGGGCATGAGCGCGGGCGCGGTGGTCGGCGCGTGGGCGGCCACCCGGATCTCCCACCGGTTCGGCAGCGCCCATGGTCTGCTGCTCGCCGTCTTCGCCACCTCCCCGTTCGCGGTGCTGATTCCGTTGACCGCACCGGGCTGGCGCATGATCCTGCCAGTGGTCGGCGGCGCGGTGGTCGGAGCCGGCACCGCCGTCTCCAACGTCCTTCGGGGCAGCTTCCGCCAGCTCTACACGCCCCGGCCACTGCTCGGCCGGGTGAGCGTCAGCACGATGTTCCTCAACTTCGGCACGATTCCCCTCGGTGGCGTCATCGGCGGCGGGCTGGGCCAGTGGATCGGCGTACGCCCGACGGTGTGGATCGCGGCGCTGACCGTCGCGTTCTCGCCGGCGCTGCTCCTGATCGGTCCGCTGAAGCGGTCCCGCGATCTGCCGACGACGTGTTCTGTCAAGCAGTGATCTTGTCCCTCAGTCCGATGTAGACTGCCCACCTCGCTCGGCGAGCCGACGGCGGGCGGACATCCGATGGAGGGTGAGAGTTTGAACGGCAAGAAGGTGAAAGTACGCCTGTTCTCGGCGCTGATGGCGCTGCCTGTCGCCGGTGGGGTCGTCGCCCTGTCGGGGCAACCCGCCGCTGCGGACCCGCCGTGGCCGACCACGCCGCCGGCGGCGATCTGTGGCAACACCGGCATCCTGACCGGACCGTCCACTCCGCCCACCGGCGCGATCACCGTCCCGGCCGGAGACAACAGCGGCTTCGACTTCAACCGACCCGGCGCGACCTTCTGGTTCGCACCCGGGACGCACACCCTCGCCGATGACCTTTACGGGCAGATCGGCGCGAAGACCGGCACGACTTACCTCGGCGGTCCCGGCGCGGTCATCGACGGCCGGAACGTCAACCTGTACGCGTTCACCGGCGACGTCGCGAACGTGACGATCAAGTACCTGACCATCAAGAACTTCGGCCGCGGCCTGGACAACATGAACGAGGGCGTGGTCAACCACGACTCCGGGTCCAACTGGGTGGTCCAGTACAACACCGTCTCCGACAACGACGGCGCCGGCGTGTTCCTCGGCACCGGCAACGTGGTCTCCTACAACTGCCTGAAGGACAACGGGCAGTACGGCTTCAGCATGTTCAAGATGCCGATCGACGGCGACTCGGCGATCAAGAACATCACCCTGGACCACAACGAGATCGCCGGCAACAACACCGACGACTGGGAGAGTCACTTCGAAGGGTGCGGCTGCACCGGCGGCGGAAAGTTCTGGGACGTCAACGGCGCGACGATCACCGGCAACTACGTGCACGACAACAAGGGCACGGGCCTGTGGGCCGACACGAACAACATCGACTTCCTGTTCGAGGGCAACTTCATCGACCACAACGACGGTGAAGGCATCTGGTACGAGATCAGCTACAACGCCACGATGCGCAACAACAC
>JABFYB010000156.1 GCA_013361475.1 Hamadaea sp. | reverse complement strand
GTCGCCGGCGCGGGTCGGGGCCGGGCCGCGCCGGCGGCGGGCCGGACCGAGGCCTGGCACCTCGTGGAACGCATTCAGCGGGGCGACGTCGAGGCGGTCGGCGAGTTCTACGACCGCTTCAACACGGAGGTCTACAAGTACGTGTGGCTCTGGTGTGGTGAGGAGAAGCTCGCCCAGGAGCTGGTGCGGGAGGTCTGGGACCGGGCGCTGCGGCTCATCGGCGGGCTGCGAGCGACCGCCGACTCTCCCTTGAGCTGGCTGCTGGGACTGGCCCGGGATCGGGCGGTACGCCACTTCCACTCCCGCCGCTATCGGCTCGGTCTGGTGGAGCTGGGGGAGCTGCGGGGACCGGAGGACGACGGACGCGAACTGCTGGCGGCGGTACGCCGGTTGTCCCCGCCCCAGCAGGAGGCGATCGCGCTGACGTTCTTCTGCGGGCTCGACGACGTCGACGCGGCGGCCGTCATGGGGCGTACGCCGGCGATGGTCCAGGCGCTCACCAAGCGCGGCCGGGTGAAGCTGGCCGCCATGCTCACCGGCGGTGCGCTGTGAACACGCTGACCTCGCTGACCGTCGGCCAGCTCTGCCTGGCGCTCATCGCGATCGTCGTCATCGTGGCGACCGCCACCGCGCTCCTGGCCCATGTGCGGGGCCGGGAGATCCAGGAGCTGTACACGTACGTCAACCGCTGGGCGGGCGTCGACGACGACCTCGCCGGCAGCAACTTCATGGACGGCGTACCGCACGGGCCGGATCGCCGCCGGGTCAGTGACCCGAGGGCGGCCGCACGGCATCGGGCGGCGCTGCGATGAGCCGGGCGCGACGGTCCGGCGGCGCGGCGCGCGCGGCCAAGCGGACCCATCTGGCCCGCCGCAAGGCTCTCCCCGCCGCGGTACGCAAGTTGGAGGTGCGGTCGAGTGCTCCCGACACTGCGGCCGCACCTCCGACGGAGAGCCGGAAACGCAAGACTCCCGTGAAACGCACGGGAAAGAGCGCGGCGGGATCGCCGGCGGCGGCTTCCCGGGGGAAGCCGAAGATCCCGCCGCCCCGTGAACCGCACCTGGAGGACCGGCGTCAGCCCGGACGTGCGGAGTCGATCGGCAACGGCCGCGCCGCGGTCGCGATCTTCGACACGTCCGTGCCGGTGTACATGCAGACGGTCCGGGAGACCAGCATCTGCCCCGAGCTGAGCCCACTGCGGTCGCTGGTCGCCGCGGCCGATGTGGCGGCCGCCGACCTGGCGGCGTACGCGTTCCGCGCCGGGGCCGCCGATCCCGTGGGACCGCCGCCCGGCCTGGACCCGGCCTTCCTGGCGGCTCAGCACGACAGCGCCGCGAACGACAGCGCCTCGAATGACACCGCCCCGAAAGACGGCCCGCCGAACCCGGCGGGAGAGGAGGAAAGATGGAGCTAGAAACGGTCGAGCAGACGCCGCACCACGCGCATCCGCTCATGCGTACCGGCGAGGTCGCCCGGCTGTTCCGGGTCGACCCGTCGACGGTGATCCGCTGGGCGCAGAAGGGAAAGTTTCAGTGCGGCCGGACTTTGGGCGGTCAACGGCGGTACCTCCGCTCGGAGATCGAGGCGCTGGCCGAAGCCGACGGGATGGGGATGATCTGGCCCTGAATCCGATCGGGCGGGCGCGTCGCCTCGGTGCTCAGAGCAGCCCGAGGCGACGCGCTCGCCCGACGGCGTCCCGCCGGGTGCCGACCGACAGCTTGCGGTAGATGCTGCGTACGTGGGTCTTCACGGTGTTCTGCGAGACCGAAAGCTCGGCCGCGACATCGCGTACGGTGAGCAGGCTCGGCAGATAGCGCAGCACCGCCAGCTCCCGATCCGTCAGGTCTTCCAGCAACCGATCGCCCCCGCTCGCCGTGACGGCCGGGCGTACCGCGTCGAGGCGGACGCTCAACAATGGATAGTCGGCCACGAGGTCCCGATTGCGATCGAGGAGGGCGCGCGCTTCGCCGCCCACCTCACCGAACGGGGCGACCAGTCCGTCGACGTCGGCGATGACGAGCGCGGTGCCGATCGCGATGCGTACGGCGCCTTCGTGGCCCAGCCGGTCGGCGATCAAACTCTCCGCCAGCCACGCGTTCACCTGCGCCCACGGTCCGGCGGTCGCACTCGTCCGGTGCACCGCTTCGAGGATCCGGGACGCCGCGTTCAGCTCTCCGCCCGCCAGATGCGCTCGGGCGGCCACGATGCACGCGTGACTGTCGAGCGGCGTACGCCCGTCGCGCATGGCGTACCGTGCCGCGGTCACGGCCTTCGCCGGGCGTCCCTCCGCCAGATGCAGCTCCGCGGTGGTGACCGCACGCCAATCGTCGAGAAGGGACGGTCCCGTCGCCGGTCCCGCCACGGCCAGCGCGTCCCGGGCCGCCGGCACGTTGCCGAGGGTCAACAGGATGCGTGCGCGGACCAGCCCGGTCGCGTACGCGCTGGGCTGGTCGTCGCCGTCGCCGGATTCGGTGCCCACCACGGTCAGCGCGTCGGCGGCCGCCCCCCGGAGCCAGAGCACCAGGCCCCGGGCGAGGCGTGCCGGTCGCCGATACGCCGCCGGCACGTCCGAGGCCGCCGGATCCCGCGCGTACGCGAGTTGGGCGGCCTGCCCCACATCCCCACGGAGGGCGTGCACCAGGGCAAGCCCGCCCAGCGCCGCGCCGGAGGACAGGGTGAGCTCGTGGCGGCCACTGTGGACGGCCGCCGCCTCCAGGCTGGACCGGGCCAGCGTCAGATCGCCGGTCCACAGCGCGGCGTGGCCGAGACATTCGGCGGCGATCGCCCGCATCCCGTCGGCGGCCGGCACCAGGCCCGGCACGGTCGCGTCGAGCAGTTCGAGCAGAGCCGTCATGGTGAGGCCGATCGCCTCGACGTCCTCCCGTTGCCGGGCGAGCAGCAGATCACCCAGGCACAACGCCGCCTGCATGGGCAGCCGCCGTTCCGTGGCGACCTCGGCGAACCGATCGCGGGCCAGTCGTGCGTACGCCCCGGCGGTGTGCGCGTCGTCGCGAGCCGCCGCGGCCAGCGCCAGCACGGTCGCCGTCTCCGGATGGCGTACCGCGTCCCGGGCTGGAATCCAGGTGGGCAGGTCCAGGAAGACGTCCCGGGCGGCGCCCAGCACGAGCGGAGCGGCCACGCGTACGCCCACCTCGGCGGCCAGGTCGGCTTGGCGGGACGCGGCGGCGTGCCGCAGCGCGGCTTCCGGCCGGTCGTGTTCGGCGTAATGCTGGGCGGCCCGGGCGTGCACGTCCGTGACGTGTTCGGCGATCAGCAGCCCGGCCTCGTCGCGAAGGAAGGCGGCGTAGGGCCGCCGCAGCTGTAACCGCTCCGGGTCCTCCGCTGGGCGTACCAGGAGATGATGTTCGCGGCGCAGGTGATCCAGCAGGCGTGCGGCGTCGCGGCGGCCGGTGATCGCCTCCGCGGACCGGGCGTCGAGGTCGTCGAGCAGACTGCAGCGCAGGACGAAGTCCTGCTGTTCGGCTGGAAGGCGGCCGAGCAGCTCGGCGCGCAGGAAGTCGGCGAGGACGTCGGTGAACCCGGCGGTGTGGACGTCGGGCGCGCACACTCCGGCGGCGAGCCCGCCGGTGCGTTCGACCAGCGCGGTGGCCTCCGCCGGGGTGAGCACGCGCTGTCGCATCGACCAGTACTGGGCCGCTTCGCGCGGACTGAACGCGAGGTCGTCCGGGCCGACCTCGGTGAGCCGGCCGATGAGCCGCAGCCGGCTCAGGTGCGCGGCCGGCGCCTCGCGCGTGGCGAAGACGACCCGCACGTGGGGCAGGTCGTGGCTGAGCAGTGCCGAGACCGTTCCGGCGGACCGGCGCAGGTATTCCCCGTTGTCCAGGACGATGACCAACGGCTGCTCCAGCTGTGCCAAGGAGCGGGCCAATGCGCCGACCGTCTCCGGCTGCCCGGTGACGCCGGTGGCCCGGTCGAGCGCGGTCGTCAGCGTGCCCCAGAAGACCACTGGGTCGCCGTCCAGGGGGCTGAGACCGACCCAGGCGACCTGGGCGGCCACGGCTGCCTCCGCGGCCCACATGGCGAGCGCGGTGGTCTTCCCGGATCCGGCTGGACCGGCGACGACCAGCAGATCCCCGGTGTCGGCGCGATCGAAGGCCTCGTGCAGCCGCCGCCGGAGCAGACCGCCGGCGACCGGCGGCACCCAACTGTCCACAGTGGCTATCGCCACGTTGTCGATGACGTGAGTCATGGTGTCCCCGACCCCCCGCGGGAGCGAAACCGCCCCGGCTGGGGGAGTCCGACGGGCTCCAAGCCTGGGCGCTTTCGTAGCATAAGCCCAATATGGTGGCGTTCGTGGGCGACTCCGGCCATGCGTTTTGGCATCCCCGCTCCCGCGACCGACCTACTCACCGCCTTGCTCAACTTGGTTGCTACGCAATCGTTTTCACCTGACGAGGGTGACGTCGGCACTCATTCGGGCGGCGAGAGTGGGCAGGTGAACGCCGTCGAGCTACGCGCCCGGGTGGACGACCTGATGTCGTCCGCCCACGATGATCTGGCCAAACTGATCGCCATCCGGTCGGTCGCCGGGTCCGGGGACCACACCGCCGCCGAGTGCGAACGAGCCGCCGAGTGGGTGGCGGAAACCTTGCGGGGGGCGGGATTCGCGCATGTCCGGCTCCTGCCGGTTCCGGACGCCGCTCCAGCGGTGTACGCCGAACGCGCCGATGCTGGGCCGTCCGCGCCGACCGTCCTGTTGTACGCCCACTACGACGTTCATCCGGCGCTGGACGAGGAAGTCTGGAAGACTCCGCCGTTCGAGCTGACCGAGATGGACGGCCGTTGGTACGGACGCGGGGCCGCCGACGGCAAGGGCAACCTGCTCATGCACCTGACCGCCGTACGCGCGCTGGGCGAGCGGCTGCCGGTGAACCTCAAAGTGATCGTCGAGGGCTCGGCCGAACGCGGTTCGGGCAGCCTGGCCCACTCGCTGGGGGAGTACGCCGACCTGCTGGCGGCCGACGTGTTCGTGATCGGCGACGCGGGCAACCTGGCGGTGGGCGTACCGGCGATCACGGTGAGCCTGCGTGGCCAGGTGGCGTTGTCGGTGACGGTGCAGACGCTCAGCGCTCCGCGCGAGGCCGGCCCGTACGCCGGACCGGCGCCGGACGCGCTCGCGGCGTTGCTGCACATGCTCGCGAGCTTCCGCGACCCGGCGGGCAACACGAACGTCATGGGCCTGGACAACATGAGTGCCTGGGCGGGCGCGATCTATGCCCCGGCACGGTTCCGCGAGGACGCCGCCGTGCTGGACGGCGTCGCGTTGCTGGGGCACGGCGCGGTCGCCGACAGCCTCTGGGCGCGCCCGGCGATCACCGTGCTCGACATCGACTTCCCCGTCCGCGGCGAGCACGCCATGATCCAGCCGTGGGCACGGGCTCGGCTGGATCTGCGCGTACCGCCGCACGTCGACGAGGTCAAGGCGGCCCAGGCGCTCGTCGGCCATCTGCACACCATCGTGCCCTGGGGCGCCCACGTACGCGTCGAGCGCGAGTCGGCCGTCCCGCCGTTCCTGGCCCGTGCGGGCGGTCCGGCGTACGCCGCCCTGGCTGAGTCGATGCGGGAGGTGTACGGCGAGGAGCCCGCCCAACTCGGCCGGGGCGGCACCAATCCGCTCTGCGTGGGGCTGGCCGAGGCCTTCCCGGAGGCCGAGATCCTGCTGATCGGGGTGGAGGAGCCGCTGACCCGGCGGCACGAGCCGGACGAGAGCGTGGATCCGGCCGAGATCGCCGATATGGCCCTGGTCGAGGCCCTCTTCCTGCGACGATGTGGACGTGTCTCACCCATGGCGGGCGAAGACCCGGGCGGCGGGGGCCCCGGACGATGACCGGATGAGCAACCCGACCGAAGCGTTCTTCACGGAGCTGGCCGATCGCGGGCAGGACCCGCGACTGGCCGGCGCGTCAGGCGCCCTGCGGATCGACGTCCACACCGATGGTGACCTGGCCGGGAAACCGTCCGGGCACTGGCTGATCACATTCGGCGACGGCGAGGTGGCGGTGGCCCGGGGCAAGGCGCCCGCGGACTGCGTCGTGCAGATCACCGACGATCTGCTCGACCGCCTCGTGACCGGCGAGGCCAACGGGATGGCCTCGGTGCTGCGCGGCGCGATGTCCATCCAAGGCGACATCGAGCTGCCCATCCAACTGCAGCGGATCTTCCCGGGGCCGCCGGCCTCCCGGGTCTCCGCGCTCGAGGCGAGCGGGAGTGCGTCATGAGCGTGAGCATCCTGCACGGGAACACCTTCGTGGTCAGCGACGACCGCGGGGACATCGAGGCGAGCCCGACCGAGCCGGACGGGCTGTTCGCCTGGGACACCCGATTCCTGTCCCGCTGGGTGCTGACCGTCGACGGACAACGGCTGCAGGCCCTGTCCACCGACGACATGCAGTACTTCGAGACTCGGTTCTTCCTGGTTCCGGAGACCGGCACGGTGTACGTCGACGCGAAGCTGTCGGTCATCCGGCGGCGTACCGTCACGCCGAGCGGCTTCGACGAGCAGCTGACTCTGCTCAACCACGCGGACGAGGCGGTCGACCTCGCGGTGCGGCTGGACGTGGCGTGCGACTTCGCCGACCTGTTCGACGTCAAGAACGCGCAGGAGAAGAAGGGCAAGCTCTACACCCGGCTCGACGGCGACCGGCTGGTGTGCGGCTACGAACGCGAGACGTACCACCGGGAGACGATCATCTCCAGCACCGTCCCGGCCGTCATGGACGACCACGGGATGTCGTTCTTCCTGCACATCGCGCCGCACGAGCAGTGGACCACCGACCTGCACCTGGCGGCGGCCATCGTCGGCCCCGGCGGCCATCCGGCGACGCTGGCCAAGGACCGGACCAAGCCCGACCTCGAGCACGACCTGGAGCACTGGATCCGGCAGGCGCCGCGGACCGAGTGCGACTGGCGCCCGCTGGCCGACATCTATCAACGCAGCCTGACCGACCTGGCCGCGCTGCGGTTCTCGCCGCTCACCTCGGGCGGGCGGAGCCTGCCCGCGGCCGGGCTGCCGTGGTTCATGACGATGTTCGGCCGCGACAGCATCTTCACGAGCCTGCAGGCGCTGCCGTTCGAACCGGAACTGGCCGCGACCACGCTGAAGGAACTCGGCGCGCGGCAGGGCACCCGGATCGACGACTTCCGGGACGAGGATCCCGGGCGCATCCTGCACGAGATGCGGTACGGCGAGTCGGCCGCCTTCGAGGAGCAGCCGCACAGCCCGTACTTCGGCAACGCCGACGCCACCCCGCTGTTCGTCGTGCTCCTCGACGAGTACGAGCGGTGGACCGGCGACACGAAGCTGGTGAAGGCGCTGGAGTTCCAGGCGCGGGCGGCGCTCGACTGGATCGACCAGTACGCCGACCTCATGGGCAACGGGTACATCTCGTACCAGCGGCGCAACGAGGAGACCGGCCTGGAGAACCAGTGCTGGAAGGACTCCTGGGACTCCATCTCGTACCACGACGGCCGGCTGCCGGGCTTCCCGCGGGCCACCTGCGAACTGCAGGGGTACGCGTACGACGCGAAGGTGCGTGGCGCCCGGCTGGCCCGGACCGTGTGGAACGATCCGGCGTTGGCGGATCGGCTGGAGAAGTCGGCGGCCGACCTGAAGAAGCGGTTCAACCGCGACTTCTGGGTGGCCGAGGGCCGGTACTTCGCCATCGCCGTCGAGGCGGACGGCAGCCAGGTGGACGCGTTGTCGTCCAACATCGGGCATCTGCTGTGGAGCGGCATCGTCGACAACGGCAAGGCCAAGGCCATCGCCGGGCACCTGATGAGCCCGCAGCTGTTCTCCGGTTGGGGCGTACGCACCCTGGCCACGGACGCGCAGCGGTTCAATCCGATCGGCTACCACACCGGCACGGTGTGGCCCTTCGACAACTCGTTCATCGCCTGGGGTCTGCGCCGGTACGGGTTCAAGCGGGAGGCGGCCCGGATCGCGGCGGGCATCCTGGACGCCGCGACGTACTTCGAGGGCCGCCTACCGGAGGCGTTCGGCGGATACGAACGCGACCTGACCCGCTATCCGGTGCAATATCCGACGGCGTGCAGCCCGCAGGCCTGGTCCACCGGGGCACCGCTGCTGTTCCTGCGTACCATGCTCGGGCTCGAGCCACTGGGCGAGCATCTGGTGGTCGACCCGGCCCTGCCGGCCGGCATGGGCCATCTGGCGTTGCTCGACATTCCCGGCCGCTGGGGGCAGATCGACGCGTTCGGCCGGGGCCGCATCGACGTCGGTCCGGGGCGGAGGTCCCGGCGGCAACTGGGAACCGAGCAGGGTCAGGAGAGTCTGTCGACCGGATCAGCGTGACCGCCTGGTTCCGGGCTCGGCTCGGCGCCCGGTTCAGGGCTCGTTGAAGCGGGACTCACGTCCCTGCAAGTACATCTGAAACTCGTCGGAGAGGATCTGCCCCGGGTTGTCGGCGTTCGGCCGTCGCTGAGTCGGCCGACGTCGGCGCCGGGGGCGATTCGGCCGCTGTCGCTGCTCCTGCGGCGCGACGAGGTTGGCCTGGACCGAGACGGTCTGGGCCACCGCGGCCACCGCCGACTGCATTCTGGCCTCGGCCACCACGATCTCCCGGCGGACGCGGCCCACTTCCATCAAGGCGTGCCCGGCCAGCAGAGCCGCGGTCACGGATAGCCCGATGATCACCGACCATGCCTTGACCACGGGATCGACCGCGCTGCCGATGATCCAGACCAGGCTGACGACCAGGGCCGAGACCATTCCGTAGGCGATCCGCATGATCGTGTCGGTGCTGCTGCGCCCCGGTGCCTCCGGGGCTTGGGTGATGATGACCGGCCCGACGCCGGCCCAAGACTCCTTACGCTCCTCCGCCATCGTTGGCTCCTCCCGGCGGCGTGGTGGGTGCGTCCGGTCCATCGGGCCGACTTTCGCATCCGCCACGCGATCGAGTAGCCACCGTCCGTCACGACAGAGGCGGTGCGACATCGTACTTTCGGGTGTGCCTCCGTACCCGACTGGCCGCGTATGCAAGTTCCATGTTGCAAGCCGGGGTCGCACGTGCACGCATGGACAAACGTCGAATCATGACGTCAGGGACGACACGACCGGCAGATTTCGGCTGACATCCGTGGAACTTCCATCACGGATTTACCGATCGGCTGAGTGCCGATCGTCCAAATAGGGGAACGCGCACGCGCGACGAAGTTGCTAACGCTCTGTCAATCAGGAGTCAGGCGGCGCGTACGCCCCGGCCGACGGCGCGCTCGGCGGCGCTCGGCTCGGCGGGCGACTTGAGTCCGGTCTGCTGCCGCCAGAACGCGATCGCCCCCCGGAGGGTGTCGCGCAGATAATCCTTGGCGGAGTCGGGACGCGTGGGGTCCGACAGCAAGCGCTGGGCCTCCGCGAGGCTGGCGTCCAGCTTGGTCGTCGCCGTCGCCCGGGGCACCATCCCGAGTTCCTCACGGGTCGCGAGGCTCGCCTCGACCATCAGCTCCCCGAGGCTGACCCCGAGATATGGGGCGAGCCGGCGGAGGTTCTGCACGCTGGGCTCGATGTCACCGGACTGGTAACGAGAGATGAGCGAAGCGGAGACGCCGGTGGCGGAGGCCAGTTCGCCGTCGGAGGCGAAACCGTGGGCCTCCATGAGGGCCCGGAGGTACCACCCGAAGGGTGTCTGCGGGTCACGGCGCTTCTTGCTCACATGCAAGATCTTACGCCCCTGGTCAGACGCTCGTCACGAGACGGTGACGTATTTCTTGCACGTGTGCAGGACATTTCGGGTTATCCCGGGCTGGTATCACTCGAACGGTGGATATGATCCATGCATGCATGACTTTACTATGCATGCGTGCGTGAACACAAGAACGCTCTTCTGAGCCCGGTGGTGACGAGGTGACCTTGCGGAACATTCGTCACCCCGCACCCCGCACCGTCGATCACCCCTCCGGTTCCGGCCGCGTACGCGACCGGGCTGCCCTGCCCGATTCCGACGGCGACCCGTGGTCGCTGATCGAGCGGGCCCAACAGGGCGATGTCAGCGCCTTCGGCGAGCTGTACGCGCGGTACAACGCCGAGGTCTTCCGCTACCTGTGGCAGCGCTGCGGCCACGTCCAGCTGGCCCAGGATCTGGCCGGCGACGTCTGGGAACGGGCGTTGCGCGGCATCGGCCGGCTGAACTACCGGGGGGCGCCCCCGCTGGCCTGGCTGATGACGATCGCCCGCAACCGGGCGATCGACCACTTCCGGTCCGGCCGCTTCCGCATGGAGGTCCTCAGTGACGCGACCCGAGACATGGGACAGATCGACGACTCGGCCGACATCGAGCAGATCGCCGTAACCCGGTTGGAGTCGGCCGTCGTGCTGCGGGCGGTCCAGGAGCTGTCAGCCGCTCAGCGACAGGCCATCACCTTGACCTACTTCGCCGGGCTGACCTGTCCCGAGGCGGCGGTCCGGATGGGCGTGACCGAGGACGCGGTCAAGGCGCTCAACATGCGCGCCCGCCGGACCATGGCCCGGCGGCTGAGCGTAGGCGTCGAACGCGCCGCCCTGGCCGGGTGATGCCGATGCTGCGTGAGATCCGGCCCCTGATCGGCGTCGGCCCCCGGCCGGGCTGGGCGGTCATCCCGCCACCCGACCGTGGGCCGTACCGGCAGGCCGTCCAGCTGCCGACCGCCGAGGTCAAAGCACTCCGTGCGCACGGCGTCGCCGCCCTCGGCGACCTCTCACCGAGCCGGGTCGTCGCGATCGCGCGGGCGGCTCGCGTACCCAACTTCCGCACCGCACCGCGAAGGAGAACCCGGTGAGCCTGAACGACAACGTGACGGTCGGTCTGCTGTGTCTGTCCTGTGGTGCGGCCACCCTGGTGACGGTGGTGGCCACGGCGCTCGTCGTCCACGTCCGCCACCGAGACGTCCGGCGGCAGGCCGAGCAGATCCGGCGGTGGGTGGACTCCCGCGTGGAGCGCAAGGCGTTGCCGCCGCTGCAGACGCTGCCCGACGGCTTCGAGGAGGTGCCGGAGGCCCCGGTCGTGTACGCCTGGTGGACGCCGTCCAAGGAGGACCTGACCGAGACGGCCGTCCTGCCCCGGATGACCGACGACATCCTGACGGCGGAGGCGCTGCGGTTCGAGGTGACCCAGGTTCTGCAGACGATCCCGTGGCGGGACGCCACCACGGTGCCCGTCCGGCGCGGTCACCTCGACGTCATCGACGGCTACGCCCGCGTCGGGCGGCACCGGGCGGGACCCCGGTGACCCAACCGACCGACACCGTCGCGCCCCCCGCGCCGGGCCGGCACCGTTCCCCGGAGCCGCCGTACGACCACCGCCGCGTCGCCGTCCTGGTGATCGCGGCGGTGGCCCTCGTCCT
>JABFYB010000158.1 GCA_013361475.1 Hamadaea sp. | reverse complement strand
GCCGGAAAAGCCGCCGGAAATCCCGTCGGCGTACTGTCGATCCCGGCGATCCTCGCACGTCGGAGTTTGGAACGACCCGATTCCCGGGTCACCGATCGGAAGGGCCACGACCATGGCCAAGTACCTCATCCTGATCCACGGCGACGAGCAGGCCTGGGAGAACGCCACGCAGGCCGAGTTCGACGCCATGATGACCGCCCACAACGCGTTCGCCGCGAAGCACGGGCCGGCCATTCTCGGCGGCGAGGCGCTCCAGTCGACCAAGACCGCCACGACCATCCGGACCGACGGCACCATCACCGACGGTCCGTTCGCCGAAATCAAGGAGGCGCTGGGCGGGTACTACCTCATCCAGGCGGCCGACCTCGATGAGGCGATCGCCGTCGCGAAGGACTGCCCGATGCCCGACGGCGGCGTCGAGGTGCGCCCGATCATGGAATTCGAGTAGGACATACCCCGTGACCGCGATCCGCTTGCCGGCTCCGGCCGAGGTCGCGGCCGCCGTCGCCGACGCACACCGTCGCGAGTGGGCCTTCGTGCTCGCCGCGACGGTGCGCGTCACCCGCGATCTCGATCTCGCCGAGGAGTGCGTCCAGGACGCGTACGCCAGCGCCTTGTCGGCCTGGCCCACATCGGGGGTCCCCGCACGGGCCGGCGCCTGGCTCACGACCGCCGCCCGCAATCGTGCGCTCGATCTTCTCCGTCGCGATCAGACCGCCCGGCGGCATCTCCCGCTGCTGCTGGACGATCCCACGCTCCCGGGGCCGGAGAGCGCCTTGGACACTCCGGACATCCCCGACGACCGGCTGCGGCTGATCTTCACCTGCTGCCACCCCGGTCTCGCGGTCGAAGCGCAGGTCGCGCTGACCCTCCGGCTGCTCTGCGGGCTCACCACGGCTGAGGTCGCCCGCGCCTTCCTGGTCAGCGAACCGACCATGGCCGCCCGGATCACGCGTGCCAAGAAGAAGATCGCGAACGCGCGGATCCCTTACCGCGTACCGTCGGCCGCCGATCTCCCGGCCCGCGTCGAGGCCGTGCTGTCCGTCGTCCACCTGCTCTACACGACCGGTCACACCGCGCCGTCCGGCTCCGGCCTCATCCGCGCGGACCTCGTCCAGCGCTCCCTCGACCTGGCCCGCATGCTGCGCGAACTCCTGCCACGCGACACCGGCGTCGCCGCCCTGCTCGCGCTCATCCTGCTCACCGACGCGCGCAGCGGCGCCCGGACCGATCCGGGAGGCCGGCTCGTGCTCCTCGGCCAGCAGGATCGCTCCCTCTGGGACCGCCAGGCCATCTCCGAAGGAACCCAGCTGGTACGCGAAGCGCTGCGCAGCCGCCCACCGAGCCGGTACGCCTTGATGGCCGCGATCGCAGCGGTCCACAGCGAAGCCCCGAGCTGGGCGGCGACCGATTGGGCGGAACTCGTCGGCCTCTACGACCTGCTGATGGCGACCTGGCCCTCCCCCGTCGTCGCCCTGAACCGGGCCGTCGCCGTGGGCTTCGCCCACGGTCCGCTCGCCGGACTGCACGCGCTCGACGAGCTGAGCGCCGAACCCCAACTCGCCCGGTACGCGTACCTGGCAGTGGCCCGCGCCGAGTTCCTCGAACGGCTCGGCCGGATCGTCGAGGCACGGCTGGCGTTCACCGAGGCGCTCATGCTCACGGAGAACGCCGTCGAACGCGCCTTCCTCGAGGAACGCCTCGCCGCACTACCCGACTAGCCCCTTGCGAATGGCGGTTACCTTCGGGGATATGACGTTGTTCGCCCCGTTCAGCGGGACGCTCTACCTCCCCGACAAGGAGTTCCTGAACACCAGTACGCCGGTCCTGCTGCCGGACGGCAGCCCGATCGCCGGGATCGTGTGGCACACCTGGACCCAGCGTTTCGAGATCACCGACCTGACCGGCTCGATCGTGGCCGAGTGCCGCCCGGAGGGTCTGTTCCGGCGGCGGTTTCCGGTGCGTACGCTCGACGGCCGGCGTGTCATCGAGCTGACGCCCGGCGCGTGGCGGCCGTTCAACGGGGCCGAGCTGATTCTGGCGGCCGGCGGTCAGTTGGCGGTGCGGCAGGTCAGCGTGTGGTCGGACCGGAGGTTCGAGTTCTACGGCCAGCATGGCCTGGTCGGCCGGATCCAGCCGACCACGGGCACGTTCACGTTCCGCCCCGACTCGTACGCCTTCGAGCTGCTGGCGCCCGTGATGTCGGCGCTGGAGGCGATCGCGATCGCCCAGGCGCTGCGGTTGGTGGCCCGCGGCAACCGGTCGGCCTCGGCCGCCTCGTCCAGCGTCTAAGGGCTGTCGGACCGGTCTGTCATAGTCGGCGGCGTGGAGTTGACGCCGCGTGAGTTGATCGAGGCCGAGTGCCGTCGCCGGGGCAAGGCGGCGGTGCTCGCCGACTGTCTGGCGCTGCTGCGAGGCGAGACCGATCTGCGGCTGCTGCGGTCGGTCGCCGGGCGCGGGGCCGACAAGTACTTCGACGGCGAGGAGCACCACGACACGTACTGGTTCCGGGTGTGGGCCATGCGAGGGCTGCTGTGGTCGTGGGACGACAGCGCCACTGCCGCGGTGATCGGGGCGTTCGGCGACGAGGCGTGGCGCGTACGCGAGATGGCGGCGAAGGTGGTCGCGAGGCATCTGGTGGCGGAGGCCGGGCCGGCCGTGGCCGAGCTGCGCGACGACCCCGTTCCCCGCGTACGCGCCGCCGCCGACCGGGCGGTCGCCCGGCTGATCTCGGCTCAGGCATGATCACCGGTGTGCGGAGGATTCCCTGGCTGACCGGTTCGGTCTTCGTCGTCACCGCTGTCGTCAACCTGTGGGCCGCCGCTGACGGCGGCGTGCTGCGGGCGTTGGAACGCGATCCGGCCGGCTTCTCGGCGGGCGGAGCCGGACGTCTGGTCACGGCGTTGCTGGTGCAGTCCGACGGCTGGGCGCAGCTCGTGTTCAATCTGCTCACCCTTGCCGTCTTCGGGTACCTCGTCGAGGCGTACCTGGGGCGTTGGCGCTGGTCGGTGCTCTACGTGGGGGCCGGGCTGCTCGGGCAGGCGCTCGGCTACGCCTGGGAGCCGCCCGGTGGCGGCAACTCCGTCGCGGTCTGCGGCCTCGTCGGCGGACTGGCGGCGGCCGTACTGCTGAACCGGGCGACGCTGCCGCCGAACGCCGGTCTTTTCGCGACGCTGTACGCCGTGGCGCTGACCGGTACGCACTTCGGCGGCTGGATCGCCGTGGTGATCGGAGTGGTGGTCGTGGTGGCGGTCAACGGCGTGCTGGTAAAGACCGGCCGCGGCACCCGGATTCTGGCCGTCCTGGTGCCGCTGGCCGGTCTGGTCCTGCTGGTGAGGCAGGACCATCACGGGGCATCTCTGTTGTTCGGCGTCGTCGCCGCCGCCGTCATGCCGAGGCCGGCTCCGCGGTCCGCTCCGGCGAGGTGACCTGGAAGTCGAGCTTGCCGTCGGCCACGCCGACCGTAGCCGTGTCACCCTCGGTCACCTGACCCGACAAGACCATCTTCGACAGCGGCCCGTCCAGTTCCCGCTGCAGCGCCCGGCGTAGCGGGCGGGCGCCGTACTCGGGCTGGTGGCCGCGTTCGGCCAGCCAGTCGACCGCCTCCGGAGTCACCTCGAGCGTGATGTCCTGGGACTTCAGGCGACGTCGGGTGCCGTCGAGCAGCAGCTCGGTGATCTGCCGCAACTCCGTCTGGGTCAGGCCGGTGAAGATGATGACGTCGTCGATCCGGTTCAGGAACTCCGGCCGGAACCGCTGCCCGAGCAGCTCCATCAGCTCATCGCGCAGCGCCGACACGTCCTTGCCGGCCGTCTGCGCGGCGAGGATGCGGTCCGCGCCGATGTTGCTGGTCATCACCACGACCGTGTTGCTGAAGTCGACGGTACGCCCCTGGCCGTCGGTCAGCCGCCCGTCGTCGAGCAGCTGCAGCAGGATGTTGAAGACGTCCGGGTGGGCCTTCTCGATCTCGTCGAACAACAGCACGCTGTACGGACGCCGGCGGACCGCCTCGGTCAGCTGCCCGGCGTCGTCGTAGCCGACGTATCCCGGTGGCGCCCCGACGAGCCGGCTGACCGTGTGCTTCTCCTGGAACTCGCTCATGTCGAAGCGGACCATGCCGTCCTCGTCGCCGAAGAGCGCCTCGGCGAGCGTACGGGCCAGCTCGGTCTTGCCGACCCCGGTCGGTCCCAGGAACAGGAAGGAGCCGTCCGGTCGCTTCGGGTCGCCGAGTCCGGCGCGTGCGCGGCGTACCGCCTCGGCGACCGCCGTCACCGCCTCGTCCTGCCCGACCACACGCTGATGCAGGTGCTCCTCCAGTTTGAGCAGCCGGTCGCGTTCCGCCTCGGTCAGCTGCGCCACCGGAATCCCGGTACGCCGGGCCACGACGTCGGCGATGTCCGGCACACCGACCTCGGGGACGGCGCCCGTCTGCCCCTTGAGCCGGGCGAGGTGGTCCTCGGCGTCGGCGATGGCCGCCTTCAGCTGATCCGCCTTGGCGTACTCCTCGTTGCGGACGGCCGCGTCCTTCTCCCGCTGCAGCTTCGCCACCTGCTCCTCGGCGTCGCGGGTGTCCGGCTTCGGCATGCGCGACCGCAGGCGTACGCGTGCCCCGGCCTGGTCGATGATGTCGATCGCCTTGTCCGGCAGGAACCGGTTGGTGATGTAGCGGTTGGACAGGTCGGCCGCTGCGGTCAACGCGGCGTCCAGGATGCGTACCTGGTGGTGCGCCTCGTAGCGGTCGCGCAGTCCCTTCAGGATCGCGATCGTGTCGTCGACGGACGGCTCTGGGACCAGCACGGGCTGGAACCGCCGTTCGAGCGCGGAGTCCTTCTCGATGTATTTGCGGTACTCCTCCAGCGTGGTCGCGCCGACCACGTGCAGCTCACCCCGGGACAACGCCGGCTTGAGCATGTTGCCCGCGTCCATCGCGCCCTCGCCGCCGGCGCCCGCCCCCACGACGGTGTGCAGCTCGTCGAGGAACAGGATCACGTCGCCGCCGGCCGCGCGTACCTCGTCGATGACCTTCTTCAGGCGCTCCTCGAAGTCGCCCCGGTACTTGCTGCCCGCCACCATGCCCGCGAGGTCGAGGACGACCACTCGCTTGCCGGACAGCGTCTCCGGCACGTCGCCGTTGACGATGCGCTGCGCGATGCCTTCGACGATCGCGGTCTTGCCCACGCCGGGGTCGCCGATCAGGACGGGATTGTTCTTGGTACGCCGCGAGAGGATCTCGATCGTGTCCTGGATCTCGGCTTCCCGCCCGACGACGGGATCGAGTTCGCCGGCCTCGGCGCGGCTCGTCAGGTCCTGCCCGTACTCGTCCAGCGTCGGCGTCTCGCTCGGCGGTTTCGCCCCCGGCGGCTGCCCCGGTGCGGCCGGGGTGACCAGCGTACGCAACGCCTGACCGGCGACGGTGTCGGGATTGGCGGCGATTCCGAGCAGGATGTGTTCTGGCCCGATGTAGGAGGAGCCCGACTGCCGGGACTGGGTGTGCGCGTCCAGCAGCGCCCGTTTCGCGGCGGGCGTCAGCTGCGAGGCCGGACCGCCCGACGGACCGCGCTCGTGTGCCTCCGCCATCTGCTCGGCGAGCTGGTCGGGATCGGCGCCCGCCGTGCTCAGCAGCCGTCGCGTCGGATCCTGCTGGGTCGCCGCCCACAACAGGTCCGTCACGTCCATCTCGTGCGAACCCCAGTGCCCGGCCTGGGTGGCGGCCAGCTCGACCAGCTCCCGGGCCTGGTCGGACAGCAGACGCGAGAGGTTCACTCGCTGGACCGGCCGGGCCGCGAACGGGTCGCCGCCGAAGAACCGGTTGATGAGGTCGTCGAAGCCCCGGCCGGTCAGCCCGGCCATCCCGTCGATCGACATGTCACTGCGGATCGTTCACGCCGTGCGCCAGCTCGGCGATCGACTCGGTCATGGGCTCCGGCGCGTTCATCTGGACGCCTGCCGCCTCCGTGCCGGACGTCTCCGAGTCGGCTCCGGACGAGCCGGCCGGTGGCGCGGACGCGATACCGAGCATGGTCTCCTCGTCGAGCATGCCGCCGTCGCTGTTGCGGCGGCGCCGATAGGCGAGGTACGCCGCCCCGGCCGCCAGCCCGGTGGCGGCGACCCCGGCGACCGCCATCTTCCGGCCCCGGCCAGAGGCGGGGGCTGCCTTCTTCATGGACTTCATCGCCGACTCCCCGTTAGCTGATCGATCCGCGTAGCCGATCGACGGACGCCGTACCGGCGCCCTCGTCCTCACGCTAGTAGCGCGGCCGAATGATCGTGTCGAATCCGGGATATCCGGAAAACAGGCAGATACTTCCCCATACGCTGATCGCATGAGTCAACATCGACTGCCGAGCGACCAGGCGGACCAGGTCGGCTCGGGCGGCTTCGGCGAGGCGATGTTCGCCGTGACCCGGGTCGCCATCGGGTTCATCTTCTTCTGGGCGTTCCTGGACAAGCTCTTCGGCCTCGGCAAGTCCACCCCCAAGGAGAAGAGCTGGATCAACGGCGGCTCGCCGACCAAGGGCTACCTGGCCGGACTCAAGGGCACCTTCGCCGACACGTTCAACGACCTCGCGGGCAAGGCGTGGGCGGACTGGCTGTTCATGATCGGGCTCTGCGGCATCGGCCTGGCCCTCATGCTCGGCATCGGCATGCGGATCGCCGCCGTCACCGGCACGATCCTGCTCTTCCTGATGTGGCTCACCGCGCTGCCGATCAGCAGCAACCCGTTCCTCGACGACCACCTGATCTACGCCTTCGCGATCATCGCGATCGCGGTCACCGGAGCCGGGCTGCGGTACAGCCTCGCGCCCTGGTGGCGGCGGCTGACCGCCCAGGCCCGCTGGCTCTGGTAGGGGCTCCGGTAAGGGCTCTGCTCTGCCGGGCGTGCCGACGCGGCGAACGGCTCCGGCGATCGAAAAATTTAAGTGTTGCCAGAAGATTTCCGGTCGGCTATGTTAACGCTCACATGGCCGGACCGCCGTCCCCAGGACCGACCACTTTGCGCGGGTGAACCGAGCCCAACTCACGGTTCGCCCTCCACCGCCCCGCAAGGAGGTCACCACCCATGGCCCTATTCGGCCGTCCACGTCCCGCCGTCCTGGCCCTCACAGCCGCGGCGGCACTCGTCGCCAGCCTGCTCACCGGTGGCGGCACCTCGCAGGCCGCCACCACCGGCCCCTGCGACATCTACGCCTCCGGCGGCACGCCCTGCGTCGCCGCCCACAGCACGACCCGCGCGCTCTACGGCGCGTACAACGGTTCGCTCTATCAGGTACGCCGCTCCTCCGACAACGCCACCCTGAACATCGGCCTGTTGTCCGCCGGCGGATACGTCAACTCCGCCCCGCAGGACTCCTTCTGCGCCGGCACGTACTGCGTCATCTCCGTGATCTACGACCAGTCCGGCCGGGGCAACCACCTCACCCAGGCCCCGCCCGGCGGGTTCAGCGGGCCGGCCGCGGGCGGCTACGACAACCTCGCCCCCGCGACGATGGCGCCGATCATGGTCGGCGGGCACAAGGCGTACGGGGTGTTCGTGTCGCCCGGCACGGGATACCGGAACAACGCCACCAACGGCATCGCCAAGGGCGACCAGCCCGAGGGGATGTACGCCATCTTCGACGGCACGCACTACAACGGCGGCTGCTGCTTCGACTACGGCAACGCCGAGACGAACAGCCGCGACAACGGCAACGGCACCATGGAGGCGATCTACTTCGGCAACATCAAGGCCTGGGGGTACGGCACCGGGAACGGCCCGTGGATCATGGCCGACCTGGAGAACGGCCTCTTCTCCGGGGTGAACGCCGGGTACAACGCCAACGACCCGTCGATCAGCCACCGGTTCCTGACGGCGATCGTCAAGGGCGAGCCGAACCACTGGTCGATCCGGGGCGGCAACGCCCAGTCCGGCTCACTGTCCACCTTCTACAACGGCGTACGCCCCAACGTGGCGGGCTACAACCCGATGAAGAAGGAGGGCGCGATCATCCTCGGCATCGGCGGTGACAACAGCGTCAGCGCCGCGGGCACGTTCTACGAGGGGGTCATGACCTCGGGCTACCCGTCCGACGCGACGGAGAACTCGGTCCAGGCGAACATCACCGCGGCCGGGTACGCCACCGCCGCCCGCGTCGGCCCCGCGAACGGGTCGGTCGTCTCGCTGCGCGCCACCACCGCCTGCTGCACCACGCGGTACATCTCCCACTCCGGCGCGACGACGCTCACCTCCGTGGTGACCTCGTCCAGCTCGGCGACGGACAAGGCCAACGCGACCTGGATCGTCCGGGCCGGCCTGGCCAACAGCGCCTGCGTCTCCTTCGAGTCGCGCAACACCTCGGGCAGTTACCTGCGGCACCAGAACTACCAGCTGTACCTGCACGCCAACGACGGCAGTCTGTTGTTCGCCAACGACGCCACGTTCTGCCCGACCACCGGAGTGAACGGACAGGGCATCTCGCTCCAGTCCTACAACTTCTCCAACCGCGACCTGCGCCACTACAACAACAGCCTCTACATCGCCAGCTACGGCGGCTCCAACACGTTCGACGCCACCGCGTTGTGGGGCGACGACTCGAGCTGGGTCGTCACCTCCCCCTGGACCCCGTGAAACGCCGTCCGGGCCCGTCGCGAGGCGGGCCCGGACGATCATGCCGCTGGGGGATCGATCAGCGGCGCGGGGACACGACACGCCGGTCGATCATGACCGAAGGTTCATGATCGCGCAAAAGGTACGCGAAAAGGTACGCGACAAGGTACGCGACAAGGTACCGAGATCCGTGATCTGATGGCGAGCCGCGGCCGGGCCTATTCGGACAATCTGCGTACAACAGGGGCATCGACCCGCCATGATCGGAGCATGACCGCTGCCACGGCCGAGACCGCCGCGGGAAGCGCGCCGCCGCTGACCTCCCGCCGGCGGAACGCGATCTTCGCCACGATCGCGCTCGGCATGCTGCTCGCCGCGCTCGATCAGACGATCGTGAGCACGGCGCTGCCCACCATCGTCGGCGATCTCGGCGGCGCAACCCACCTGTCCTGGGTGGTCACGGCCTACATGCTGGCGGAGACGATCGCGACGGCGATCGCGGGCAAGCTGGGCGACCTGTTCGGACGGCGGTTGATCTTCCAGGTCAGCGTGGTCGTGTTCGTGGTGGCGTCGGCGTTCTGCGGGCTGGCCAACTCCATGATCTGGCTGATCGTCTGGCGGGGCGTGCAGGGCATCGGCGCGGGCGGCCTGATGGTCACCGCGATGGCCCTGATCGCGGACTACATCCCGTTGCGGCAACGCGGCAAATACCAGGGCGCGATGGGGGCCGTGTTCGGCTTGTCCTCCGTCTTCGGCCCGCTGCTCGGCGGCCTGTTCACCGACCATCTGTCGTGGCGGTGGGCCTTCTACGTCAACGTGCCGCTCGGCATCCTGGTCATGATCGTCTCGTTCACGACGATGCCCGCGGTCGCCCGCGGCGCCCGGCCCATCATCGACTACCTCGGCATCGCCGTCATCGCCGCCGCGTCCAGCGCCGCGATCCTGCTGACCAGTTGGGGCGGCGTCGAGTACGACTGGGACTCGCCGATCATCATCGGGCTCGGCATCGGCGCGGTCGTCGGCTTCGCGCTCTTCGTGCTGGTCGAACGGCGCGCCCGGGAACCGATGCTGCCCCTGAGACTGTTCGCCAACCCCGTGTTCACGGTGTGCGGCGCGCTCAGCTTCCTGGTCGGCTTCGCGATGTTCGGCGCGCTCACCTATCTGCCGACCTTCATGCAGTTCGTCCAGGGCGTCTCGGCGACCGAGTCCGGGCTGCGCATGATCCCGATGGTGATCGGCCTGTTCATCACCTCGATCGCGTCCGGCACGATCGTCGGGCGGACCGGCCGGTACAAGCTGTTCCCGATCGTCGGCAACGCGGTGACCGCTGCCGGACTGTTCCTGCTCTCGACGATGAACGCCTCGTCGTCGATCATCACCGTGTCGCTGTTCCTGTTCATCCTAGGCCTCGGCATCGGCCTCAGCATGCAGGTGCTGACGATCGTCGTGCAGAGCGCCGTCCCGTACGCCGACCTGGGCGTGGCCACCTCCGGGGTGAGCTTCCTGCGTACGCTGGGCAGCTGCTTCGGCGTCGCCGTCTTCGGCACGATCTACAGCAACGCCCTGTCGGACAAGGTCGCCTCGGCGTCGGCTCAGCTCCCCACCGGCGTGAATCCGCAGTTGCTGTCCACTCCGGAGGGGGTGCACGCACTGCCTGAGCCGTTCAAGTCGCTCGTCGTCGACGCGTACGCCTCCTCGCTGCAGACGGTGTTCCGCTGGGCGGTGCCGGTCGCCGTGCTGGCGGTCCTCATCGCACTGCTGCTCAAGGAGGTGCCGTTACGCGACACCGCGCGGGCGGCCGCGGGCGACCTCGACGAGGGGTTCGCGACGCCGCGCAGTTCGGACCGGGTGCCGATCCTGGAGAAGGCGATCTCCCGGATCTGGCTGAGCAAGGGACCGGCCGCCGCGCCCGGCATCGTCGCGGCGTCCAGCAGCAGCCTCGACACCGCACAAGCGTGGTGCGTGGCCCATGTGGCGCTGTTCGACCAGCATCGCGGCGGCGCCCGGATCTCGGCCATCGCCCGCAGTCACGACCTGCCGGACGCGATCCTGGAGCCGAGCGTACGCGACTGCGTCCAAGCCGGGTTCGTCACAGTGGACGGCGACGACCTGGAGTTGACGCCCGTCGGCCGAGCAGAGTTCGAGCGGCTCGCCGAGGCGTGGGCGGCGTGGCTGCAGCGGGAGGTCGGTGACACCACTGTGGTCGATGAGATGACCGACGACGAGTTCCGGGCGGCACTTCGGTTGGCCGCCCGCGAGTTGGTCACCAGCGACCAGCGCGACGAGCTGGCCCTCTCCGGCCGCTCCTGACCTGCGGAAAGCCGCGTTAGCGCCGGTCACATGGGTGGCAAACTTTGCCAAGTATTGCCCCCGTCCCTTCCGACTCACGAGTAACAACAGCACACTCGATGACAAGGGGGAGGACCCATCCAATAAGCGATCATCGTCGCCACTCCCCTTCGGATTGTCAGTCGAGGAGGGAGAATGCGGACCTTCTATCGAGGCCCCTCGGTACACGTGAGCGACGAGGTCTTCCTGGTACGCGAGACCGCCGTGAAGGCCTTCTCGATCAACCAGTTGCGCGACGTCTTCGTCGAGATCCACGGGCGGCGCGGCCCGGTCTACGAATTGCGGGCCGTCTACTACGGACAGTTGATCAGCCTGTTCCGGACCACGGATCAGCGGCTGTTCGGGCAGATCAAGCGAGCCCTCATCCGGGCGCTGGAGAACAGCGACCGCGTGTGACGTCCCCCTGTGCGGGCCTGGCCACCCCCGGCCGGGCCCGCCCTTTTTGCG
>JABFYB010000127.1 GCA_013361475.1 Hamadaea sp. | reverse complement strand
CGGGTAGCGCAGGATCGTCTTGAGCCGCTCCGGCTTGGCTCGCCGGGGGTCGGACAGGTAGATCTCATGGTGGTCGCCGCTGATCGCGTACCCCTGCTCGGTGATGAAGGCATGCAGGACCTCGAGCGTCTCCGGCTCGGTGGCGTACGGGCCGACGTGCAGCGCCTGCGCGCTCAGCCCTTCGGCGAACCGCTCGCGCCGGACGCCGTCGGGCAGCGGGACCTCCAGTCCGGCGGCCTCCGGCGGCAGCCCGATCATCAGCGTCCACTTCCAGTGCGACCGGTCGCCCCCGGCGGCGAAGACCGCGAGGTCGTCGGCCCACCACCGCCCCTCCAGCGGCGCCACCTTCCGCTCGACGCCCGCCTTCTTCAGGGCGAACCGCAGCGCGTACGCGGGTTTGTAGAGGCCGGCGACCGCCTCGGGGTAGCCCGGTCCGTCCGGGTCGCCGTGCCCGTCGACCATCAGGAACTCCTGCTCGGGGATGTCGATGATCTCCGGTTTCACGGGCGTACCTCCACAATCAGGCGGGTCAGCAGGTCGGTGGGCTCGGCCTCGCCGGGTCCCACCAGATAGGCCTCGCGCACCGGGCCGACGGGGGTCAGTCCCCGCTCGTGGATCCAGGCGAACAAGGTGTGGTACGCCAGACGCAGCTCAGCGTACGGTCCATGATGGACGGTAGTGGCGACGTCGGCGGCCGGCAGGTCCACCGTCTCCAGCCCGGTGATCGCGGCCGTCTCGGCGGCGGCCGTGACGAGCATGCCGTCGGTCGTGCTGTCCGGGAGATCCAGCGGGTACAGTCCCCACAACGGCGGCGTCCACGGCTGCCCGGCGAGCGCCGCGAGCAACTGGCCGGCACATTCGCCGTACGCCGGTCCGATGCGCCCGGGGTCGGCGGTCGCCCGGACGACGGCGAACCGTCTCGCCGGCTCCGTTGTGCGTATCACCTCATGCTCGGCGAGACCGGACGCGAGCCGATCGAGGAGCGCGAGCCGGGCGCGATCGCGGTCGATGCGTTCGGCGAGCCGGTCGCGTTCGGCGGACAGCAGCCGCCCGCGGTCCGGCTCAGGTGTGGCCAGGACCGCCGTGATGACCGCGAGGGGCAGGTCGATCTCGCGCAGGAGCGCCACGGTCAGCGCGTCGCGAGCCTGGGCCGGCACGTAGTAGCGGTAGCCGGTGGCCTGGTCGACGCGGGCCGGCCGCAGGAGCCCGGCCTCGTCGTAGTGGCGCAGCTGCTTCACGCTCAGGCGGCACAGCCGGGCGAACCGGCCGATGGTCATCTCGTCGGGCACGGTTCCCATGCTGGACCCTCCCACGGTGGGAGAGTCCAGCTCACAAGCGCCCGTTAAGGATTTTCACTAGATCGTTACATGGTGACAAACCCTTACAGAGACGGTTATGGTGATCGACATCTTGGGAGGCATCCACAAAGGAGGTACCACCATGCGCAGGATCGCAGGTGTCGCGGCCGCGGCCGCACTGGCCGCCACGGGACTGGTCGGCCCGGCCGCCTCGGCTCAGGCCGCGGACGCGTGCACGCTCGAACTCTCCAAGTACATCTACAACGGCGCGAACATGGTCATGTGGTCGCAGGGCCTGTCGGGGTGCGCGGGCACCGTGGACACCGAAGTGCAGTCGCTGTGCAACGGCCAGTGGATCGTGTGGTCGCAGTGGAGTGAGTACTACAACAACCAGACCGCCACCTACTACGGCGACGTCGACTACCCCAACTACATGCGGGTCCACGTGACCTTCGGTACGCAGGAGAAGTACACCCAGCCGGCGCAGAACAACAACGGCGGCGGCGACTGCCTTTAGCGGGCCGGCCCGGGCGCGGACGCACCCCGCGCCCGGGTCTCCAGCAGTTCCCCGATCGCTCCGGCGATCACCGGATGAACCTCGAAGCGCTCACGCAACCAGGCGAAGGTGACCGCGGCCGCCTCGAAGGTACGCCCATAGCCGGGCACCATCGCGGCCAGCGGCACCTCGTCCGGCGCGTACGCCAGCTCGACCCGGCGGCTCGGATCGAAGACGTCCCGCTGATACGCCCGCGGATCGGTGAGCCGGGCCAGCGCGAGCACCCGGTCGACGGCGTACGACTGCACGAACCGGGCGGCGGTCAGCTTCTCGCCGCGCAACTCCCGGTGCAGGCCGACGTAGAGATTCGTCAGCGCCTCGTTGAGGTGGAACTCCACGGTGTCGAACGGGACGGGTCGGCTGATCGGCGCGCCCTCGAACCCGTCGGCGCCGGGGCGGCTCCAGACGACCCGTGCGCCCGTGAACGGCAGCTGCCTCAACTCCTCCGGCGTGAAGATCGCGTACTCGCAGAAGACGCCGTCGGCGTACAAGGCCTTGCGGCCGTTGCGGTCGTTGGCGAAGCTGTACGCCACCGGCGCGGGCGCGTTCAGCCAGCCGAGGTCGTCGAGGTACCGCTGTTTGGCGGCGTCGTCGTCCACCACGACGAAGAAGTCCAGATCGGAGTGCTCGTCGAACCGGTTGTGCTCCGCACCGGCCGAGCCGAGTCCGAGCACCCCGACGACATCGCCCCGGGTAGCCAGATGAGCCGCCAGATCGTCCAAGCGTCGCAACATCGACGCCCCCTTCTAGAGAGGAGTCGACGTTTCAGCCCGCACGGTCCTTGACGCCCGCCGGGGTCGCGACGAACGCATTGTATGGTGGGTCCGCCGATGCTGA
>JABFYB010000289.1 GCA_013361475.1 Hamadaea sp. | reverse complement strand
GTCCCTTCCCGGTCATCGTCGCTACTCCACTCCGTCCACTCTCCGAACACATGTTTGATAGCACTCTTCTACCAGAGGCTACCGACAGTCCGGCACCGACACCCCGCCGGGCCTTACCGCACGGCGGATTCGAGCAGCGTCAGCGTACGCGCGCTCGCGTCGAGCGAGGCCCGCACGCCGAGCGGCAACGGCAGGTTCGCCGACGTGTGTCCGAAGTCGACTCCGGCCAGGATCGGCAGGTCACGCCCGCCGACGACGTCGAGGACCACGTCACGCAACGACGGCGGATCGGGATACTCGGTGGACACCTCCAGCGGTACGCCGACGACCATCCCGGCGATCCGGTCCAGCACTCCGGCGACGCGCAGCAGGTGCAGATCGTTCCAGACCCACTCGAGCGGACGGCGTACCTCCTCCCAGAACAGCAACGCCCCGTCGAAGTGCTGCCGCAGCGCGTACGGGGTCGCCTGCAGGCGCACGATCCGGTTCAGCAGCCCGCCGACCAGCCGTCCCTCGGCGACCCCCGGCCGCCACGTCGCCCAGGCGTCCGGCCGGCTCGGCGGCAGCACGACCGGCGCGTCACCGGCCAGCACCCGGCGGTAGACGTCGGCCAGTTCCGTGCGGCGGGCGGCGTCGGCCAGGCCGAACCAGTCCAGCCCCATGCCGTGCGTGGCGAAGTCGGCGTGGAAGCCGACCAGCCCCAGCCGGGCGTACAGGGACAAGGTGAGCAGGGAGACGTCGCTGTAGCCGAGGATGGGCTTCGGATCGGCCCGGATCGCGTCGAGGTCGACCAGATCCAGGTAGGACGCGGTCGTGTTGCCGCCGGTGTGCGCGACGACCGCCCGCACCGCCGGATCGCGGAGCAACCCGTTGAACTCCCCGGCGATGCGCTCCGGCGAACCCGCCGACCACCAGCGCCGCGACCCGTCGACGACCAGCGGCGCGACGCGTACGCGGAACCCGGCCGACTCCAGCACAGCCACACCCCGGTCGAGCAGCGGTTCGTCAGCCGGCATCAGCGGCGCCGACAAAGCGGCCACCGCCACCACGTCACCGGGGCGTACGGCGTGCGGCCGCAGGATCTCCACCATGCGGCCGACGCTACGCCCCGACTTTGATCAGGGCGCTGAGGAAACGATCAGGGCGCCAGGGACACGACACGCCGGTCGATCATGACCGAAGGTTCATGATCGACGGGACAAGACGGGGGAGTCGAGGAGGTCGACGGCGGCCGGGATGGCGGGGGTGAGGGGAGGGTCGAGGGTGAGGACGACGAGTTCGTTGGGGCCGGGGCGCCACAGGGGCGCGGGGGCGTACAGGGCGCGTTGCGGGCCGGCTGACCAGTAGCGGCCCAGCAGGAACCCGTTGAGCCACAGGTAGCCTTTGCCGCCGCCCGGGCGCAGCCACGCGTCGGCGGGTTCGCCGACGGTGACGAAGCCGCGGCGGAACGCCGGCCCGTCCACAGCGTCGTCGGCGGCGGCGTCCCACGGCACGGCCGGCAGCGGTCCGTCGAGCGGCAGCGCCCGGGCGGTCCAGCCGTGCACGTACTGGCGTTCGTGCAGCACCCCGCCGGTCAGACCCTTGCGTTCGCCGACGAGCGGGCCGTAGTTCGCCCGGCCCATCGACTCGACGAGCAGCTCCAGGCGCGCACCTTCGGCGGGCACCGCGAACGACAGGTCCGCGGGCCGGTCGCGCTCCAGCACGCCGAGGACCACACCGTCGACCGCCACCTGTGCGCGGTCGGCCAGTCCGCGAAGCACCAAGGGGTACGCCGTCCGCGGGCCCGGGACGGTGGCGGTGTAGCGCACGATCCCGTGGACGATCCCGAGGTCCTCGAAGGTCGGCGGGTTCGGCGCGACCGCCTCCGGGAGCCCTGCGCTGTCGATGACCTGCTCCAGGCGTACCCCTTGGGCAAGCGGGACCGAGGTGCGGGCCTGGACCGGCGTGGGGGCGGGCGGCTCGGGCAGCGGCCCGTCGACCTCGTTGCGGTACGCGGACAGCACCTCGCGGAACGCCCAGAACTTCGGCGTCGCGCGGCCCGCCTCGTCGATCGGGGCGTCGTAGTCGTAGGAGGTGACGGTCGGCCGGTAGTCGCCGTCGAGACTGGGCGCGGCGAGGTTGGCGCCCGCGGTCG
This sequence comes from Hamadaea sp., assembly GCA_013361475.1. Classification (GTDB taxonomy): domain Bacteria; phylum Actinomycetota; class Actinomycetes; order Mycobacteriales; family Micromonosporaceae; genus Hamadaea. The sequence continues at coordinate 560 of JABFYB010000289.1, read as the reverse complement.
TGCCGAAGTTGGTGCCGCCGTGCGCCATGTAGATGTTGACCGACGCGCCCGCCGCGAGCATCGCGTCGAGGTCCTTGGCGGCGTCGGCCGGGTCGCGCAGTACGCGGTCGTGCCCCCAGTGGTCGAACCAGCCGCACCAGAACTCCATGCACATCGGCGGGTCTTGCGGACGGTGTTCGGCGAGTTTGGCGAACGCCTCCAGCGGGCGGCTGCCGAAGTTCACCGTGGCGAGCAGACCGGGGACGGAGCCGCCGGTGAGCATGTGGTCCTCGGGGCCGTCGGAGGTGAACAGCGGCACGTCGATCCCGCGCTCGCGCAGCCCGTCGGCGAGGTGCCGCAGATAGGTCAGGTCGCTGCCGTAGGAGCCGTACTCGTTCTCGACCTGGACCATGAGGACGGTGCCGCCGCGCGTGAGCTGGCGGGCGGCGACGTGCGGGATCAGCACGTCGAACCAGCGGTCCACCTCGGCCAGATACTCCGGGTCGGCGCAGCGCAACCGGGTCGGCGGCAGCGCGCCGGTCAGCCACGACGGCAGTCCGCCGTTGTCCCACTCGGCGCAG
>JABFYB010000383.1 GCA_013361475.1 Hamadaea sp. | reverse complement strand
GCCGTCAGGCCGGAATCGGCTCGCTGCGGGTCCGCACGCCCCACCGCACGAGCGAGGGGTACGCCGTACCAGCGGCCGCGAAGACGACGGCGACAGCGAGCCAGCCGGGTCCGCCACCGCCCACGACGAGCGCCGTGAGGAGCGGTGGCGTGACCATGTTGCCGATCTGCCGCCCGGTCAGGTACGCCCCTTGGTACTGGCCCTGCGCCCAGTCCGGGGCCAGCCCGAAGATGACTGCCCACGTGGCCGTGGAGCTGAACAGCTCACCCAGCACGTGTACGCACGCCGCGGCCAGTACCCCGACACAGACCGCCCAGGTGGGCATACCGGTCGACGCTCCGAACAGGACACAGGCGACGGCGATGATCAGCGCACCGCGTCGGCCCGTACGCGCGGCGCTCGCCAGGCCGTCGGTGCCACCGGACGCCCACACCTGCAGCAGGACGCAGCCGGTCGTGTTGATGAGCAACGCCGCCGAGACCAGCCACAGTGGACCGCTGGTGTGCACGATCAGCCACAACGGCAGCCCGATCGTCAGCAGCTCGTTGTAGAGCGCGGCGACGAGCCCGTCGACCAGGGCGAAGCTGAGGAAGGGGCGATCTCGCAACGCGACCAGGCGCGGCTGCTCGGCCGGCCGCTCGACCACCGGCTGTTCCAGGTGCACGCGGGTGAGGACCGCTGCCGCCAGCAGGAACGTGATCGCGTTGCCCAGCAGCATCACCGCGTACGCCGATCGCGTGTCCAGCATCAGCGGGATGCTGCCGATCAACGCCCCCAGACCGATCCCGGCGTTGTTCGCCGAGCGCAGGAACGCGCGTACGCGTAGCCGCTGCCCGGGTTCGACGGCCGCGGCGATCATGGCGCCGTTCGCCGCCTTCGCGCCCGCCTCGCCGATCGCGATCAGGCAGGCGATCGGGGCGAACGACCACAGCCCGCGTACGCCGATGAGCCCGGCGAAGCACGCCGCCTGCAGGATCAGCAGGCCGAGCATGACGCGCTTCGGGCCGTACTTGTCCGCGACGTAGCCCATCGGGGTGCTCAGCGCCATGCCCGCGCCGGCCGCGATCGCCAGGCCGAGCGCGACCTCGGCCGGGCTCAGCCCGATCGATCGCGTCAGGAAGAGCGTGCTCGTCGTCAGGTAAGCCCCGTTGCCGAGGGTGTTGACGAAGTGGGCGCCGATGAGGATGCGGGCGTTGCCGTGGGGTGGGAGCAGCACGCCGGGAGCGTAACAGTACGGACGTACGGTTTGTTAAGCCCGCGTGACCGGGCTCACTCGCTTCCTATGCGGGCGTCAGGGCACGAGGACGGCCCGGCCCGGCACCGTGCCCGCCTCCAGGTCGGCGAACGCCTGCAACCCGTCGGCCAGCGGATACGTCTTGACGTCGACGGTGATCTTGCCCTCCTGCGCGAGCGAGATGACCTGCCGCTGGTCGGTACGCGTACCGCCGAACGAGCGGCGTACGTCGACACCCCAGGGCAGCGGTTCGGCCGCCCCGTTGGCCTCGTAGGTGAACGAGCCGCCGCCGAGCCCGACGAACCGCAGCGCGCCGTCCGGAGCGATCGTGTGCGTGGCCAGGTCGATCGTCGGCTGGACGCCCACGAAGTCGAAGACGGCGTCGGCCCCGTAGCCGCCGGTCTCCTCCAGGATCCGCTTCACCGCCGACTCGTCGCTGGAGAGGACCAGGTCCGCCCCATGCTCCTTGGCGATCTCCAGCTTCTGCTCGCTGGAGTCGACGGCGATGATGCGCGCCGACGTGGTCGCCGCGAGGATCTGCAGCCCGACATGGCCCAGACCGCCGACCGCGATGACGACCGCCGTCGAGCCCGGCCCGAGCCGGTGCCGCGCCCCGTTGATCGCGTGCATCGGGGTGAGCCCGGCGTCGGCCAGCGGAGCCGCCTGCACCGGATCGAGGTCGCCGAGCGGTTCGAGGTAGCGCGCCTTGACCCGCATGTACTCGGCCATGCCGCCGTCCGGCCCCAGCCCCGGGCACGGCGGGTACGCGTACCGGCCGCCTTGGTTCACGCAGACGTTGTCGCGCCCCTCGACGCACGGCCGGCAGACGCCGCAGGCCCAGATCAGGTAGACGAGCACGGCGTCGCCCCGGGCGAACCCCGTGACCGTGTCGCCGAGCTGCTCGACGTGCCCGGACGTCTCATGGCCCAAGGTCATGTTCGGGATCGGCCACTCCGGCGCGTGCAGCACGTGGATGTCGGAGTGGCACAGCCCGGCTCCGGCCACCTTCACGAGCACTTCGTCGGAGGCGATCTCCGGCACGTCGACGTCGCGTACCTCGATCGTGCCGGGTGAGACCAGCTGCAAAGCCCGCATGCCCTCACGGTATCGGCCACACGGCGTCCGCATCCCCGATTTGCGCAGGCCAGGACGCTGATACTCAGTGGGCCGTCGCGCCGCCCACGTTGAGGATCACGACTCCGGCCACGATCAGGCCGATGCCGAGCACCTTCACGACGGTGATCGGCTCACCGAGGAAGACCGCGCCGATGGCGACGATCGCCGCCGTGCCCAGGCCCGACCAGACCGCGTACGCGACGCCGACCGGGACCGATTTGACCACTTGGGACAGTGCGAGGAAGGCGAGAATGTAGCCGACCATGATTGCGACGGTCGGCCACAGCTTGGAGAAGCCCTCGGTCGCCTTCAGCAGACTGGTCGCGACGACCTCGGCGGCGATCGCGCCGAGCAGGAAGACGTAGCCCATGAACGCGCACGGTAGTCCTAGCTGCTCCGATCCGGGAGGTCCAGCCGGGCCAGTCGCACCGGATCGGTGACGGCGAGGATGCCGGCGATCCGGTCGCCGACGACGGTGAACGCGAGCAGCGACAGCGGTGTGCCGTCCGGGCGCCAGGCCACGAGGCCGGGCAGGCCGTTGACGAGCACGGTCCGGGCAAGCGTCGCGGCTCCCCCGCCGATCCTGGCGCCGCCGGCCACCTTGGTCGCGCCGAGGACGACGATCTCGCCGTCGGGACCGTCGATGGTCAGCTTCACCTCGGGATCGAGGACACGGAGCAGTTCCTCGAAGTCGCCCCGGCGGGCCGCCGCGAGGAAGGCCTGGACCACCTCACGCTGGTGGCGTCCGGCCGCCGGTGGGCGTTCGTTCGTGCGTACCTTCTTGCGGGCCCGGCTGGCCATCATCTTGGCGGCGTCGGTGGACTTGCCGAGGATCTGGGCGATCTCGTCGAACGGCACCCCGAACAGGTCGTGCAGCACGAATGCCAGCCGCTCGTTCGGCCCGAGGGATTCGAGCACCACCAGCAGCGCCAGCCCGACCGAGTCGGCCAGCGCCGCGTCGCCTTCGGGGTCATGGTCGTCGGCGGTCACCACGAGATCCGGCAGCCCGTCGAAGGACGCCTCGGGCCGGGCCTGCCGCGTACGCAGAACGTCGAGGCTGATCCGGCCCACCACGGTGGTCAGCCAGGCCGCCAGGTTCTGAATGGCCGCCGGGTCCTGGCGGGACAGCCGCAGCCACGCTTCCTGCACGACGTCGTCGGCGTCGGCGTGCGACCCGAGCATCCGGTACGCGACCGCGTGCATCCGGTCTCGGTTGGCTTCGAACGCCGTCGCGACCAGATCGGCCGGGGTGTTGTCGGACATGTTGTTACCTTCCTCGGAACCGCTCCGTCATGGGTGATGACGTGCCCCGAGGGGCTCAGGTAACCGATGAGGAGCAGGTTCGATGGAAGCACGGCTGAAGAGCGCGGCGAATCCGGATGTGATGACCGCCATCCAGCACCTGTACAAGGCGATTCACGCGGGCGGCGTCGATCCGCGCGTACTGGAGCTGGTGCATCTGCGGGCCAGTCAGATCAACGGGTGCAGCCCGTGCGTGTACGCGGCGGTCGCGACGGCGAAGAAGAACGGGGAGACCGACGAGCGGCTGCACAACGTGGTCACCTGGCGGGAGACGCCGTTCTTCACCGACCAGGAGCGGGCGGCGCTGGCGTTGACCGAGGCCGCCACGCGGATTCAGGACGGCGCCGCGGGTGTGACCGACGAGATCTGGGCCGACGCCGCCGCCCATTTCGAGGACGGGCAGCTCTCGGCGATCATCATGAACATCGCGCTGACCAACTTCTTCAACCGGATCAACCGAACGATCCGGGAGCAGGCCGGCAAGGCCTGGTGAGCGCGCCTGCGGGCAGGTCACGAACGTGATCTGCCCGCATCGGAGTCAGCGGGCGGGCACGGCCGGTGGCGTACGCCGGCCGAACATGCGGTCGGCCAGCCAGACGAACAGGATGGCCAGGGCGATCTGGATGAAGTGCCGGATCCAGTCGATGCCCTTGGTGTCGCCTACCCCGAGCCAGTCGGCGATCAGGCCGCCCAGCGTCGCCGCGATGATACCGACGATCACTGTGACGAGCATGGATATATGCTGTTTACCGGGCAGCAGCAGGCGGGCGAGGATGCCCACGATGGCGCCGCCGATGATCCCCCACAGAATCGTGCCTAGCATGCATCCGACGCTAGATCATCAGGCTGGCGGCTGAGACGGTTTCGGCGGAAAGATCGCGGTCAGCAGCCGGGCGCGCGGCGTATGCCGCCAGGGGCGGTCGCTGGGCGCGGCGGCCAGGAAGCGGCGGCCCGCCTCCGCCAGCACCGCCTCCCCGCTGGACAGCGCAACCGCCCGCAACGGCCCACTATCGACCATAGCCGCCCAAACCGTCGCCGCGTCGGGGTGCTCCATGACGAAGGAGACTTCCCGGTCGGCCGTCACGACCGCGCCCGCCGCCGTGATCGCCTCGGCCAGCCGGCCCTCGTCGTCGCCGAGCGGAGCAGGGCGATCCAGGGCACGCCGGCTGAGCGCGAACGGGCCGTCGTCCTCCACGATCTCCGGCCAGAACACCACCGACAGCCGGCCGCCGGGACGGAGCAGGCCGGCCCAGGAAGCCAGCGCCGCCGCCGGATCGGGTAGTTGCTGCAGCCCGAAGACCGACAGCACGGCCGCACAGCGTCCGGTCCACTCCGGCCCGACCGCGCAGGCGTCGCCAACGATCGCCTGAGCCTGAGGCCACGAGGCGGCACGATCGGCCGCGAGGGCCACCATGCCGGGCGACAGGTCGACGCCCACGATGGCGCGACCCGGGTAGGCCGCCCCGAGCAACGGCAGCTCGGGGAAGGTTCCGCAACACGGGACGAGGATCGGGCCGTCCGGAAGATCCGCGCCCAGAGCGTTCACCGCCAGCTCGACCCAAGGCGCGAACCGGGGCACGAAGTACTCCTCGTAGCCGCGGGCCGCGTCGGTCCACGCCTGGGCCAACTGGGCCGCTCGATCTTCCACGGCACTCCTCCTCAGATCAATCCGGCGTCATGAGCGAGCAAAGCGATCTGCGTACGGTTGGTCAGATCCAGTTTGGTCAGGATGTGCGACACGTGCGCCTTCACCGTCGTCAGACTCATCAGCAGATCCTCGGCGATCTCGGCGTTCGAGCGCCCCTGCGCGACGGCGACGACGACGTCCCGCTCGCGGGGTGTGAGGGCACTCAGCGCCGTCCGGGCCCGTTCGCCGGTCGCCGCTCCGCTCGTCACCTGGTCGACCAGCCGGCGCGTCACGCTCGGCGAGAGGATCGGCTCCCCCGCCGCGACGCTTCGGACGGCAGCCGCGATGCGCTCCGGCGGGGTGTCCTTGAGCAGGAAGCCGCTCGCGCCCGCGCGGAGCGCCCGCACGATGTGGTCGTCGGAGTCGAACGTGGTCAGCATGATGATCTCGGGCGGCCGGGTCCGCCGCCGAATCCGCTCGGTCGCCGCGATGCCGCTCACCCCCGGCATGCGGATGTCCATCAGCACCACGTCCGGGCCGTGCCGCTCGACCGCCAGCAGCGCCTGCGCGCCGTCGGCCGCCTCGCCGACGACCGCGATCCCGTCCGCGCCGTCGAGCATCATCGTCAGCGCGCCGCGGACCAACGGATCGTCGTCGACGATCACCACTCGGATCATGACGGCCACGGTAGTCGCACGGTCAGCCGGAACTCGCCGTCGGCGTCGATCTCGTGCTCCAGCTCGCCGCCGACGAGGGAAACCCGCTCGGCCAGGCCCGCGAGCCCGGTTCCGGCGCCCGGTCCCGGCTCACCCGGGACCGTCTGATTGCGTACCACGATGGTCGCCGGGTGGGACGCGAGCCGGAGCGTCACCGCCTGGCCCGGGGCGTGCTTGCGCGCGTTCGTCAGTCCTTCCTGGACCACGCGATACGCACACCGCCCGAGCGCCGGTGGGAGGTCGGCCAGGTCGGGCCCGTCGTCCAGGTCGACGCGCTGGCCGGCCGCCCGCGCCTCGGCGAGCAGGCCGGGCAGGTCGGCGAGGGTCTGCCCGGCGGGCGCGTCCGGATCGCCGTCGTCGTCCGAGCGCATGAGGGTGATGACCTCGCGCAGGTCTTCGAGGGCTTGGTGGGCGCCCGCCCGGATGACCCGGGCCGCCTCGGTCAGCCGCTCGGGCGGCGCGTCCGGGCGGTACTCCACCGCGCCCGCGTAGGTGGCCAGCAGCGACAGGCGGTGAGCGAGGACGTCGTGCATCTCGCGAGCGATGCGGTTGCGCTCGGCCCGGCGTGCTTCGAGGATCCGGCGTTCTTGTTCCTCTTCGGCCCGCTGCGCCCGGTCCCGTAACTCCTTGAGCAGGTTGGCGCGAGCCTGCGCCCAGGTTCCCCAGCCGAGCAGGGCCGCGTACGCCGCCGCCATCAGCAGCAGCCACCAGCGGTAGGACACCCCCGCCGGAGTACGCCAGATCCCCTGCACGGCCTGCGCGAGGACGCCGAGCACGGTGACGACGAGCGCCTGGCGGAACGGCCGTTGCCGGGCAGTGTGGAACGCGGCGAAGCTGGCGACCGGCGTCGCGACCGGCGAGACCGCGGCGAGTATCGCGGCGACCAGACCACCGGCGAAGGGCTGTCGGTAGACCCAGGCGGTGATCCCGAGGGACAGGAGCGCGACGATCGTGTCGAGCGGGAAGCTGCCGGGGTCGGATTGGCGCGCACCATACAGGGCGTACGCGATCAGGCCGCCGATCACCACGAGGGTGATCGTCAGGCCGATTTTTCGGGCGTTCACGCAGGCAGGCTAACCAGGGACGCAGCCGGCCGACCACCTACCAAAGAAGTAGGCGCGCGACTAAAGCAGTAGATCGGGCGGCCCGCGGACCGATGACCCGTCGGCGGTGCTCGGGCCAAGCTGCCGCCATGACGAAATCAGTACGCCGCCTCACCATCACCGCCGCCGCTGTCGCCGTCGCCGGAGCCGGGTACGCCCTGCTGTCCGGACCGGCCGGAATCAACCTCGCCGCTCGGACCGGCACTTCGACGCAGGAGGTGACGCTCGCCTGGGCGTTGGGCGCGGCCGCCGTCACCGCTCTCGCCGGCTGGGGGCTTCTCGCGCTGCTGGAACGCCTGACCGCCAAGGCTTTGACGATCTGGACCGTCATCGCCGCCGGATTCCTGGCCCTGTCGGTCCTGCTCGGGCCGACCGCGGGGGTGTCCGGTTCGGCGAAGCTCGGCCTGGCCGCACTGCACCTCGCGGTCGGCGCTGTGGTGATCCCGGGCCTGCGGTGGAGCGCCCGATGAACCAGGTACGCAAGAGCCACGGTGTGTATCACTTCGGCGCGGCGACGCTGCGTACGGGGGTGGGCTGGCGGCGGGCCGTCATCCGGCTCGGCGAACGCGAATGGACGGTCCATCCCACCGACCGCTATCGCATCGGCGTCGCGGCGCAGGCGGGCAGCGGCCCGGCCGTGCGGCTGCATCCGCAGAAGTCGCACGTGCCCGGTCCCGGCGGCCCGGTCCGGTGGCAGATCGGCCGCCGGGGCGCCCGCTTGGAGCGCGACGGGCGGAGCATCGCCCTGCGGCTGCCGGCGTTCTCCCGGGGCGAGGCCGAGGTCGAGGTCACCGGTGACTGGCCGGACCTCGAACTGGTGGTGCTCACCGCCGTGTTCGCCGTGATGACCCGGCGTCGCCGCCGCACCATCATGATCATCACGATCACCGGAGCGATCGGTCACGGCCCGGTCTTCTAACTACCACGACCACCTCGCCGACGCCCACCAGGACCGCACGTTCCGGGCGATGTGTGGGGTCGTTCGGACGAATCCTCCACCGAGTCGTGTGACCACGCCGATCACCGGGTACCAGGCCCGCCGGGTGGCACGAATCGGTGGAGGAGCGCGATGTCCGGCGTACCAGAGGAGATCTTCGAGGCAGGCGATCTGCTGGAGGACCGCTACCGGCTGATCGAGCCGATCGCGTCCGGCGGCATGGCGACCGTCTGGCGGGCGCGCGACGAGCGGCTGGGCCGGGTCGTGGCGGTGAAGGCCCTCGACCGCAAGCTGCTCAGCGACCCGGTGTCGCGGGCGCGGCTGGGCGCGGAGGCCCGGGTGCTGGCGCGGCTGTCCCATCCCGCCATCGCGGTGATCCACGACTACGGCGTGGCCGCGTCGACCCGGACCGGTCAGGCCGTCCCGTTCCTCGTGATGGAGGTCGTCGACGGCGTGCCGCTGGCCGACCTGCTCGCTGGGCGGTCGCTGCCCTGGCCGTCGGCGGTGACGGTGGCCGCGCAGATGGCCGAGGCGCTCGCGGCCGCCCATTCCCGCGGTGTGGTGCATCGCGATGTCAGCCCGCGCAACGTGCTGCTGACGTCCGGCGGCGTCAAGGTGATCGACTTCGGCATCAGCGCCTTCCAGGACGAACCGGACGGGCAGCCGGGCGCGGAGGTCGTCGGGACCCCCGCCTACACCGCCCCGGAGCGGCTCGACGGCGCGCCCGTGCACCCCTCGGCCGACGTGTACGCCGTCGGCATCATGCTCCATCTGATGCTCGCCGGGCGGCTGCCGTGGCAGCCCTCGTCGCTGCTGGATCTGCTGTCGGCGCACCGGAGCCGGGCGCCCGAGCCGCTGCCCGACATCGACGGGCTGCCGGAATCGGTGGCTGAGGTGTGCCGGGCGTGCCTCGCGAAAGACCCCGCCGACCGTCCGGCCGCCGCCGACCTGGCGCGCGTCTTGAGCGACGCGGCGCCGCCGGACGGACTCGCCCTCCTGGACACGCATCCGGTCGGCGAGCCGGCCGAGACCGTCACCCGGGTGCTGGCGTGGCCGACGCTGGTGCGGACCCGATCGGCGCGACGTCCCGGGCGGACGGTCGTCGGATCGGTCGCCGCCGTCGCGGTGGCCGCGCTCGTCTGGTTCGCCGCCGCCCGGCTGCCCGCGACCGGCCCACAGGCCGCCGGAGGTCCGGAGTGGACGGCACCGCCCGAGGTCCCGGCCTGCCAGGTCACCTACCGGGTGCTCGACGACACCGGCGACCGCTTCACCGCCGCGGTCGCCGTGACCAACACGGGGGCCCAGCCGGTACGCGACTGGCGGCTGAGCTTCCAGCTACCCGGGCGGCAGCAGGTGGACGAGGCGCTCGCCCAGTGGTGGGAGCAGGACGGCACGACGGTCAGTTCACGCGTTCAGACGCAGGCATTGGCGGCCGGAGCGACCGCGAAGCTGTCCGTGACCGGTCGCTACACCGGCGGCAACCAGCTGCCGATCGCGTTCACACTGCACGACGCGTCCGCCGACGCGAACTGCGTACCCACCGTGCTCGGAGTCGTGGCACCGTCGCCGACCGTGACGACGCCGGCGCAGACGCAGCTGGTGCAGCCGCCGTCGAAGGTGACCAACGGCAAGGGCAAAGGCAAGGGCGGGAAGGGCAAGGACTGAGGGTTCAGGCTCGGGCGCGCGAGTCCAGCATCGCCGTACGCATCCCGCCGCGCCCGTGATTGCGATCGCCGGGCCCCCGCAGGCGTACGCGGGTGGTGACCGTGGTGCCCGCCGAGCCGGTCTCGATGTCGAGGTCGTCGGCGACCATGCGGACGATCCACAGTCCGCGACGGCCGGGCCGGTCCACCGCACCGTCGTCGGCGGCGGAAGGATCGGCTCCGGCCGTCTCCGGCTCGGCGATGCCGGGGCCGTAATCCTGCACCTGGCAGTAGACCGCGTCACCGGTACGCCACAGCCGTAGCCGTCCGCGTCCGCCACCGTGCCGGATCACGTTGACCGCCAGTTCGCTCGCGATCAGCAGAATCGCCTCGACCGTCGTCGGCCCGGCCCCGCCCGACTGGGCGTGCGCGACGACGGTCTGCCGTACCTGGTACAGCTGGCCCGCCGAGAATCCGGTGTCGAGGAGGCTTTCGGCCTGCTCGGGCACTAGACGCGCTCCTGCTTCGCGGTCGGCTGTGGAGCCACCGTCCGCTCGGTCAGACATGGTCGCCCGCTCCTCCCGTTCACCCCCGATGAACGCGCCACCGCCATGACGCGTAGGCCGCCGCATGCCGACAATAGCGGCGATCTACGGCTTTCTCATATGCCGGTCGAGGTACTACTTTCCATGACAATCGGGTCACGATCCGTGCGGAACCGTGAGCCCGAACGCGAGCGCGGGTACCCCATGCGGTTTCGCGGCAAACCGCACTTGGCGAAAAGGCGGAACGAATCACGCCGGACGGGTGGCGTCGGCGTACGCGGGCGCCCGGCGAGCAGCCGGAATCTCCGACGACGCCGGGGCGAGCACGACGGCGGTCCCGTACGCGCACACCTCGAACCAGCTCTCGGTGACTTGCCGATGGTCGAAGCGCATGGCGACGACCGCGTCCGCCCCGAACTGCGCGGCGGCGGCCGTCATGTCGTCGACGGCCTCCCACCGGCAGGCGACGAGCAGATCCCGGCGCACGTCCGCGCCGTTGCTGCCGCCCGTACGCAGGGAGACGAAACCCTCGCCGTAGGGGTTCTTCGACCGGGCCGCGATGCCGAGAACCTGGCCCAGGACTTGGTGGATGGCGCGGCCGTAGACCGCGTCGGTGGTCACCACGAGAATGCCGTGGCGCGTGGACAGCCGGTGGTTGGGGGCGGTCATGTCATACCCGCCTTTCGGGAGAAGTGGACCGACGACCGGAAAGGACCAGGTGAGGCCGTTGGCCAATTCCCCAGCATGGTCTGACTTATCCGATATATGCGACTCATTACCCCTAAAGAGCGACGACCGGTCCAAGCAGGACAGGTCCGCATGACCGCTGCCGGCAGCGCGCACTCCCCACCGTGGGGTTTCCTCCGCCGGGTCCGCGTTTGCCCAGCTGAACCGAGGGGTACGCGAAAGTCGTGGCCGCCCGGCGCCGCTGGAGCAAAGGGGGTGCTCGCGAACCGGGCAGCCACAAACGCCAGGCCGCCACAAAAGTTAGGCGGCCGGCCGCGGATCAGACGAAGTCGAAGATCGGCGGGAAGGCCAGGACCACGAACCAGGCCCAGGCGGCGTACACGACGACGTAGCTGGTCTGCCACCGCTCGAGCCGGGCGAACGGCGTCCGCCGCCACAGGAAGGCGTACAGCAACCAGGCTGACCAGGCGAGGTTGACCAGCAGGACGAGGTTCTCCCCCAGCGCGGCCGTCTTGTTCGCGCTGAACCCGAACTCCGCGATCCGGCTG
>JABFYB010000340.1 GCA_013361475.1 Hamadaea sp. | reverse complement strand
TCAGCTTCTCGGGCAGATGTAGAACAAGATCACGTTGTGGACGTGCTGGCCCTTGTTCACGCCACGGAAGTCCATCTCGTAGGTGTGCGTGCCGACGTTGATGGCGATGGACGAGCTCGAATAGAACGAGCCGGCCCACGACTTGTTGCTGACGACGCTGACACTGGTGATCCGCGAGTACGGGATGCTCGTCAGCGCGACCTTCTTGCCGACGAAGGACTTGTCCTGGATGATCACCCGCCGGTCGGTGAGCCCGAGGAAGCCCGTGCCGACCCCCGTCGCGTCGTAGACGGCGAGGACTTTCTCCCCCTCCATCAGACCACTTTGGATCTGGCGTAGCTGATCCTCCCGGTCGAACGGCACTGAGGCGGTTTGCTGCTGGGCCATGGCTCGAACCTCCTTGAGTCGATCAAGCCCAGGGTAGGGCCACCCGCCAAATCAGCCGTCCGCGTCGGTCGGCTCAGAAGCAGTGCCACGGACGCGGACACCACCGGCGGCGGCAGTGGCTGCTCCCGCTCCCCCGTCGGCTCCGGCACGTCGGGCCCAGGCAGGAGGGCCCCGCATCCCGGCTCTAGACAATATGGACTCTCGTCGTCGGCGGCGGCACCGCACGCCGGACACACCAGGCTCATCGCGCAGCAGTATCCGACATGATCAAGGGGGAGGCGGTGAGGGCTGAGCGGTAGCATCCGGCCGTGGTCTACGCCGAGATCCCCTACACGGCCGCCGTTCGAGAGGCGGTGGGCGCGGCTTTCGGCGTACCCGACGAGCCCGCGGTGAGGCTGCAGGGCGGCGAGGAGTCCGCGGCTTATCGGGTCGCGGACCTCGTGATCCGGCTCGGGCCGTCGTGGCGCACCGACGCCGAGATGGCCTGGTTCGCGGGGCTCGCGGCGCACGCGAGCGCCGCGGTGCCCGAGGTGATCGCGCCGCTCCAGGCTCGGTCGGGCGATTATGTGATACGCGCAGCGCAGCGACCTGTGACGGTGTGGCCGTTCGCCGCGGGGACCTGGCCCGGCAAGTATGACGCCGGGGTGCGACAGCAGGCGGCCGAGCTGCTCGTGCGGGTGCATGCGGCGTTGGCCGACGCGCCGGGGCCGGTCGAGCCGGTCACCGCGATGCCGCAGGGGCCGGGCGAGGATCTGGCCGATCCGTGGCTGGACGCGTGGCTCGCCGAACGGGCGCAGGGCAAGGTACAGCCGCTGCACGGTGACTTCTATCGGGGGAACACGCTGGCCGTCGGCGGCCGGATCACGGCGCTGCTGGACTGGGACGACGCGGTCGTCGGCCCGGTCGAGCGGGAGGCGGCCGAGGGGGCGTGGGAGTGGGGCGGATGCCTGGACACCGGCGTCGTTGACGGCGCCCAGGAGTTCCTGGCGGCCTATGCCGCGGCCGGCGGGCCGATCGTCGACGACCTGACCTTCCGGCAGTACGCCCGGGCGCGGATGCGGGGCGAGATCCTGCTCGCCCGTACGCGCTGGAACGAGCTGGACGCGGACGACCACTCCTACCACGAACGGCAGGTCGCGGCGTATCACGCCCTCACATCCAAGCCTACCCCGGGCGGTCGCTGATCGCCGCCGGCCGCTCGGCGACGGCGCTTCGTGGTACCGTCGTCCCATGGGACTGGAGTCCCATGAAGGAGGGGCAGCCATGGACGACCCGACCGTCACCGATCCCGGCCTCTACCGGGTGGTGTTCGAGAACGACCGCGTGCGCGTCCTGGAGTATCGGGACGAACCCGGTGCGCAGACCCATCCGCACGACCATCCCGACAGCGTCATGATCACGCTGAGTTCCTTCCGCCGTCGCGTATCGCTCGGCGACCAGGAGCGGGAGCTCGAGCTGCCGGCCGGGCAGGCGCGCTGGCTCGGCGCGCAGCGGCACTCCGGGCACAACACCGGCGACAGCCCGACGCACGTCTTCTTCGTGGAACTGAAGGAACCGGCCCAGAACTCTTCTGGCACAACGGTTCTGGGTCCCGGCTAAGCGGACTTCGCGAGCCACTCCAGCGCTTCTTCGGCGTGGCGCAGCACCGAGACGTGCCCCTCGTCGGCCCAATGCCGGTACTGGGCACCGGGGATGCGCTCGGCGAGCCAGGCGCTGTGCGTACTGGGGACCATCCGGTCGCGGTCGCCGTGCATCAGCAGCACGGGGACGGTGATGGCGGCCGGGTCGAATCCCCAGGCTCCGGCGTTGGCCAGGTCGTCGTCGATCTGGGCGGCCGGCCCGGCGGCGATGGCGGGCCCGACGACCTTGCCGAACCAGCCCCACTCCCCTTCCAGCGCCGCCCAGTCGACGTCGGCGAACCCGATGTCGGTCTCCCCCTCGGCCGCCAGGTGACTCGCCAGGGCGGTACGCCCCGCAGCCGACGCGCGCAGGGTGGCCTCCGAGCCGGACGCCATGCCGGCGAACCAGTCGAGGCCCTCGGCGTTGATCGGGGCGAGCCCGGAAACGCTGACCGCGGCGAAAACCCGGTCGGGCAGCAGCGCGGCACAGGCCAGCGCATGCGGTCCGCCACCGGAGTGGCCGAAGACGGCGAACCGGCCGAGCCCGAGGTGGTCGGCGACCGCCGCGGTATAGCGGGCGGCGGAGGCGAAGTCCCGGCCCGGTGCGGGCGTGGAACCGCCGTAGCCGGGGCGGTCGTAGGAGACCCAGCGCAGCCCGAGGCGTTCGGCCGCGGCGAACAGCGGCTCCGGCGGCGCGCCGAGGTTCGGGGTGCCGTGGTGCCAGACGACCGGCACCCCGTCCCCACCCGTGTCGTACGCGTGCAGCCGCCCGCCGGTGACGGGCACGTCGAATTCGATCATCACACGGGCTATTACACCGTGGTGATCAGCTCCACGTCCACGTTGCCCCGGGTCGCGTTGGAGTACGGGCAGGTCTGGTGCGCCTGGGCGACGAGGTTCCGGGCGGCCGCCTCGTCGAGGCCGGGCAGGTGGACGGCGAGGGCGACGGTCAGGCCGTAGCCGCCGGTGTCGAGCTTGCCGAGGCCGACGCGGGCGGTCACCGAGGTCTCGGGAAGCTGGACCTTGCCCAGTCGCGCGACGGTCTTCAGCGCGCTGTGGAAGCAGGCGGCGTATCCGGCGGCGAACAGCTGCTCGGGGTTGGTCGCGCCACCGGCGCCGCCGAGTTCCTTCGGCACGGCCAGGGTCAGGTCGAGCTGCCCGTCGTCGGTACGCGCCCGGCCGTTGCGGCCTTCCCCGGTCGCGACGGCTTCGGCGGTGTAGAGCGTGGTCATCATGGTGTCAGCGTACCCGATTTGATTGTGCACAACCATATGGCGAACACAACACGAAAGCGCCCCGGCACCGGGCCGGGGCGCTTCGCGTACAAGCTGGGCTTAGGACTTCGCGCGGACCGCGTGGAGGAAGTCCTTGTTGAGCCGCGAGATGGTGGACAGCGGGATGCCCTTGGGGCAGACCGCGGTGCACTCGCCGCTGTTCGTGCAGCCGCCGAAGCCCTCCTCGTCGTGCGCGTGCACCATGTTCAGCACGCGCGAGTCGCGCTCCGGCTGGCCCTGCGGCATCAGCCCGAGGTGGGTGATCTTCGCCGCGGTGAACAGCATGCCCGAGCCGTTCGGGCAGGCCGCCACGCACGCGCCGCAGCCGATGCAGGTGGCCGCCTCGAACGCGGCGTCGGCGTCCGGCTTGGGCACCGGTACCGCGTGCGCCTCGGGCGCGGACCCGGTCGGCGCGGTGATGTAGCCGCCGGCCTGAATGATCCGGTCGAACGCCGTCCGGTCGACCACCAGGTCCTTGATGACCGGGAAGGCCCGGGCCCGCCACGGTTCGACGTCGATGGTGTCGCCGTCGGAGAACGTGCGCATGTGCAGCTGGCAGGTGGTGGTGGCCTTCTGCGGGCCGTGCGGGGTGCCGTTGATGACCAGCGAGCACGCGCCGCAGATGCCCTCGCGGCAGTCGTGGTCGAAGGCGATCGGCTCCTCGCCGCCCAGGATCAGCTTCTCGTTGAGGACGTCGAGCAGCTCCAGGAACGACATGTCCGGCGACACGTCGTCCACCTCGTAGGTGACCATCCGGCCGGTGTCGTCCGGCCCGGTCTGGCGCCAGACGCGCAGCTTCAGGCGCATGGTGTCGCTCACTTGTAGCTCCGGGTGCTCGGGTGGACGTATTCGAAGACCAGGTCTTCCTTGTGCAGGACCGGCTGGGCGTCCTCGCCGCCCCACTCCCACGCCGCGACGTAGGAGAAGTGCTCGTCGTCGCGCTTGGCCTCGCCGTCGGCGTCCTGGCTCTCGGCCCGGAAGTGACCGCCGCAGGACTCGGTGCGGTGCAGGGCGTCGATGCACATCAGCTCGGCGAGGTCGAAGAAGTCGGCGACCCGGCCGGCCTTCTCCAGGGACTGGTTGAGCCCCTCGCCGTCGCCCGGCACACGTACGCGCTGCCAGAACTCGGCCTTGAGGTCCCGGATGAGCGAGATCGCCTTGCGCAGCCCCTCGTCGGTGCGCTCCATCCCGCAGTACTCCCACATGATGCGGCCGAGTTCGCGGTGGAACGAGTCGACGGTGCGGTCGCCGTTGATGGCGAGCAGCCGCGTGATGCGGTCCTCGACCTGCCGGCGAGCCGCCGCGACCTGTTCGTTGTCGGCGGTCAGCTGCTCGAACGGACCGGCGGCCAGGTAGTCGCCGATCGTGTTGGGCAGCACGAAGTAGCCGTCGGCCAGACCCTGCATGAGGGCCGACGCGCCGAGCCGGTTGGCGCCGTGGTCGGAGAAGTTCGCCTCGCCGATCACGAACAGGCCCGGGATGGTCGACTGCAGGTCGTAGTCGACCCACAGGCCGCCCATCGTGTAGTGCACCGCCGGGTAGATCCGCATCGGGACCTCGTACGGGTCCTCGCCGGTGATCCGCTGGTACATCTCGAACAGGTTGCCGTACTTGGCCTCGACCGCCGCGCGGCCCAGCCGCTGGATCGCGTCGGCGAAGTCGAGGTAGACGCCCAGGCCGCCCGGCCCGACGCCGCGTCCCTCGTCGCAGACGTTCTTCGCCGCGCGCGAGGCGATGTCGCGCGGGACGAGGTTGCCGAACGCCGGGTAGATCCGCTCGAGGTAGTAGTCGCGCTCGTCCTCCGGGATCGCGCCCGGCGCCCGCTGGTCGCCCTTGGCCTTGGGCACCCAGACCCGGCCGTCGTTGCGCAGCGACTCCGACATCAGGGTCAGCTTCGACTGGTGGTCGCCGGAGACCGGGATGCAGGTCGGGTGGATCTGCGTGTAGCAGGGGTTCGCGAACAGCGCGCCCTTGCGGTGCGCCCGCCAGGACGCGGTCACGTTGCAGCCCTTGGCGTTGGTCGACAGGTAGAACACGTTGCCGTAGCCGCCGGAGGCCAGCACGACCGCGTCGGCGAACTCGGTCGTGATCTCGCCGGTCACCAGGTCACGCACGACGATGCCGCGCGCCCGCCCGTCCACGACGATCAGCTCGAGCATCTCGTGGCGCGCGTTCATCTCCACGTTGCCCGCGGCGACCTGCCGCTCCAGCGCCTGGTACGCGCCCAGCAGCAGCTGCTGGCCTGTTTGACCCCGGGCGTAGAAGGTACGCGACACCTGCGCGCCGCCGAACGACCGAGTGTCGAGCAGCCCGCCGTACTCACGGGCGAACGGCACGCCCTGGGCGACGCACTGGTCGATGATCTCGACGGAGATCTCGGCCAGCCGGCGTACGTTGGACTCCCGGGACCGGAAGTCGCCGCCCTTGACCGTGTCGTAGAACAGCCGGTGGATGGAGTCGCCGTCGCCGCGGTAGTTCTTCGCCGCGTTGATGCCGCCCTGGGCCGCGATCGAGTGCGCCCGGCGCGGCGAGTCCTGGTAGCAGTAGCTCTTGACGTGGTAGCCCAGCTCGGCGAGGGTCGCCGCGGCGGAGCCGCCGGCCAGGCCGGTGCCCACCACGATGACGGTCAGCTTCCGCTTGTTCGCCGGGTTGACCAGCTTGGCCCCGAACCGGCGGCGCTCCCAGCGGGTCTCGATGGGACCCTCGGGCGCCTTGGCGTCGGCGATGGGGTCGCCGTCTACGTAGAACTCGGTCATTGCTCAGCCCACCAATCCGAAGGTCACAGCGAGCGGGACGATCAGGAAGCCGGCGCTCAGGCCGACCGAGACCACCAGGGCGGCGGCCTTGAGGACGCGCTGGCGCTTGGCGTTGCTGACGCCGAGGGTCTGCAGCGCCGACCACAGGCCGTGGCGCAGGTGGAACCCGATCATCACCAGGGCCACGACGTAGAAGATGGTCACCCACCAGCGCTCGGGCGCGAAGTCCTGCACGACCGCGTCGTACGCCTTGCTCCGGTCGCCGACCGGGTTCACAGTGCGGGTGGTCAGGTCGAGGATGTGCCAGATGATGAAGGCGAGGACGATGACGCCGCCCCAGCGCATCGTCCGGGCGGCGTAGCTGCCCTGCACCGGCGGGCGGTGGGCGTACTTGACCGGGCGGGCCTGCTTGGCCCGGATCGTCAGCACCGTCGCCGACCAGATGTGCGCCACCACCGCCAGCAGCAGCACCGCCCGCTGGATCCAGAGGAAGCCCTCGTACGGCACGACCGGCGTGAGGATCGTGCGCAGCCAGTGCGCGTAGTGGTCGAACGCCTCGGCGCCGACGAAGATCTTCAGGTTGCCGATCATGTGCACGACGAGGAAGGCGACCAGCAGCGCGCCGGTCGATGCCATGATCGCCTTGAGCGCCACCGAGCTGCGCCGGCGGACCGGCCGGACCGGAGCGCGCTTGGTGCTCACGGCCCCGGAACTCGCACTGCGGGGAGGAGAAGCTACTGCCACG
Organism: Hamadaea sp.; assembly: GCA_013361475.1. Taxonomy (GTDB): domain Bacteria; phylum Actinomycetota; class Actinomycetes; order Mycobacteriales; family Micromonosporaceae; genus Hamadaea. The sequence continues at coordinate 4,762 of JABFYB010000340.1, read as the reverse complement.
CCCCGACGCTAGGAACGAGCTGAACCCCGCGTCCAATGCATGCCTGCCCGTTTTCCGATAGCCGTAAACTATCGTCGTGCAGCTCCAACAGCTCCGGTACTTCGTCGCGGTCGCCGAAACCCGGCATTTCACCCAGGCGGCCGAACAGGTCGGTGTGACCCAACCCTCACTGAGTAAGCAGATTCACGCCCTGGAAACCGACCTCGGCGCCGAGCTGTTCACGCGTACGCGGGGAGCCATCGCGCTCACCCCCGCCGGAGAGGCCCTGCTGCCGCTCGCCCGACGGATCATCGCCGACGCCGACACCGCCCGCGTCGAGGTACAGGAGCTGGTCGGGCTCCGCCGAGGACGCCTGCGCCTGGGTGCCACCCCGAGCCTCTGCGTCAGCCTCGTCGCCCCCATTCTGCGCCGCTATGCCGACGCCTATCCCCGCGTACGCCTCCAGGTGGAGGAGAGCGGCTCCCAGGATCTCGTCCGGCACCTCGTCCAGGGCAGCCTCGACATGGCGATCATCGTGCTGCCGGACGCCGGCACCGACCCGTCGCTGCGTACCGAGCCGATCCTGCGCGAGAGCCTGGTCGTGGTCTCCTCGCTGACCATGCCCCCGCCCACGGAGAAGCCGCCGCTGCGCATCACCGAACTGCGCGACCAGCCGCTGGTCATGTTCCGCACCGGCTACGACCTCCGCGACGCCACCGTCGCGGCCTGCGAACGGGCCGGGTTCACCCCGTCGTTCGCCGTCGAGGGCGGCGAACTCGACGCTGTCCTCGGCTTCGTCGAGGCCGGACTCGGCGTGGCGCTGGTGCCGTCGATGGCGGTGGCCGGGCGCGACCGGCTCCGCATCACCACCCTGGCCAAGCCCGGCGTGCAACGAACCGTCGCTTTGGCCCACCGCCGCGACGTGACACCGACCCACGCCGCCCGGGCGCTGCGCGACACGCTGCTGGCGTACCTGACCGAAGCGTCGGCGTGGAGCACCCTCCCGCCGGGCGTCGACCCGCTCTGACCCCACTGGCGACGCTTGCGCCCAGTACGCACACTGTCGGCATGCGCGCGTCCGTGTTCCTGCCGTTCCTCTGCCCGTTCGTCGTCGTCGGCGTCTTTCTCATCGTCGTGCTCGTACGGGCGGCGCGGCAGCGGAACGCCGTCTACACCGGACCCCGGCCCAGCCCGGAGGAGGTCGCCTACCTCGCGGGCGGCCGGCCCCGGGCGGTCCAGTCGGCGCTGGCCTCGCTCTGGGTCGCCGGGCAGGTCCACCTCCGCCCGATGCACCAGATCCCCGGCGCCACCTCCCTGCAACGGGCGGTCGCCGCCGAACTGGCCCGGCGGCGGAAAGGGCGGGCCATCGTCGCGAGCCCGGCCGTCGGCAGCGCGCTCGACGAAATCCGGCACTCGCTCCAGCTCAAAGGCGTGCTGAGCGCCTCGAACCGGCGTACGCCCACCGGCAACGCGCTGCTTCGCCAGCACCGTCAGGAGTACGCCTACCTCGCACCCGCCCAGAATCCCGCCTGGCTGACGTACGGGCCGGCCGCGGCCGGGCTCGGCGTCGGCCTCTACGGCACCGCCGCGTTCACCGCGGTCAGCCCGGAACTGCTCGGCTTCTTCCCGCTGCGGACCGCCGCCGCGACCAGCAGCACCGCCGGGGGCAGCACCTACAGCTGCGGCGGCGCCTCAGCGTCCTGCGGCAGCCCGCCGGACACGGGCGGCTCCTCCGACAGCGGAGGCACCTGCGGCAGCGGAAGCTCATGCGGCAGCAGCGGATCGAGCTGCGGCGGCGGAAGCTCGTGCGGCGGCGGGTCCAGCTGCGGCGGGGGCGGCGGCTGCGGCGGTGGTTCGTGACCTCCCCACTGGCCGGCGTCGGCATCGGCTGGCGGCCGGAGATCTCCGGCTACGTCACCGGCCTGGCCGCCGGGGAGCCGCTCGGGCGAGCCGCCAGAAGTGCGGTCGGCCTGGCCGCCGGGGAGACTCTCGGGCAAGCCGCCAGAAGTGCGGTCGGCCTGGCCTTCGTCGAGGTCATCGCCGAATCCGTGCCGCATCACGGTCCGCTGCCGGACGGGCTCGCCCGCCTGCGCGACCGCGGCGTGCCGGTCGTCCCGCACGGCGTCAAGCTGTCCCTCGGCGGGGCCGAACCTGTCGAACCGCACCGCGTCGAGCACTTCGCCGCGGTCGCCCGGCTCACCGAGGCTCCCCTGGTCAGCGAGCACATCGCGTTCGTCCGGGCGGGCGGGCACGAGGCCGGTCACCTGCTGCCCGTCCCGCGTACGCGGGAGGCTGTGGACGCGATCACCGCCAACGCCGCCGTCGTGCAGTCCACACTGGACGTTCCGTTGGCGCTGGAACCGATCGCCACCCTCGTCGACTGGCCCGACGACGAGCTGGCCGAGGCCCAGTTCCTCATCGAGATCCTCGACCGGACCGGTGCGCTGCTGCTGCTCGACGTCGCCAACGTGTACGCCAACGCCGTCAACCGGGGCGAGGACGCGTACGCCCTGCTCGACGCGCTGCCGTGGGAGCGGGTCGCGTACTGCCACGTCGCCGGGGGCGCCCAGATCGACGGGCTTTACCAGGACACGCACACTGATCGCGTACCCGATGACGTGCTGCGGCTGGTGGCTCACCTGGCCGGGCGGCTGCCCGCGGTGATGCTGGAACGCGACGGCCGGTATCCCCCGGCGGCCGAGCTGTCGGCGGAGCTGGACGCCATCGCCGACGCCGCGGGCCTGGACCGGGTGACGGGGTGAGCCTCGCCGATCGGCAGGCCGCGCTGGTCGCCGCGCTCGTGGCCGGCGGTGCTCCCCCGCCGGACTTCGACGCCACGCGGGTCGACGCTGTCCGCGAACAGCTGCTGCGCAAACGCGCCGGGGAGGTGGCCCGGGCCTGGCCCGCGGTGGCCGCCTCCCTCGGCCCGTCCTGGTACGCCACCTTCCGGGCCTGGGCCGACGGGCGACCGCCCCAGGGATCGTTTCGGGACGGCTGGGACTTCGCCCGCTCGCAGTCCACACTGGATGCATCGGCCGCCGCTGAGCTGCGTCTTCGCGACATTCACTGGTCCTACGACGGCCGTACGCCACCGCGGCGACGGTCGCGTCCCGCCCGGCTCGCCCGCACGCTGATCATGCGCTTCGGGAAACGATCAGGACGCCAGGGACACGACACACCGGCCGAGCACGACCGTTAGTTCATGATCGGGCGAACGGAGCGCCTAAGGTGAACCCCGTGACCGCCGCCGCCGAACCCGAGACCGAGACCCGGCCCTGCCTGCACTGCGGCAAACCGGTGCCGCAGCGCGCCGGCGCCGGACGGCCGTTTCGCTACTGCCGCGACAACGACGGCGAGTGCCAGCGAGCCGCCCGCAACGTCCGGATGCGTCATCGCACCTCGCCCGGTCTGGCCGGTCAGGTCGCCAAGGCGTACGAGGTCGTCGATCGGCTCGACCAGGTCGTGGAGACACTGACCGAGGCGCTGCACGCCGAACTCTCCCCCGCCGGGGTGGAGCGGCAGCTCGCCGAGGTCCGCGCGCAGGCCGCCGCCGACGTCGCGGCCGCCCGCAGCGAGGTCACCGCGTCGGACGCGCACGCCGCACAGCTCCAGGCCGCGATGCGCCGCCTGGAGGAGGAGACCGCGGCCACCCTTCAGCGAGTACGCGAAGAAGCAGCGGCCACATTGGAGGCCGCGAACGCGGCCGTCGCGGCGGCCGAGGCGACTGCGACCGCCGCGCGCGAGGAGGCGGCGACCGCCGTCGAGCAGGCGCACGCCGAGGCTCAAGCAGTCCAAGCGCAGGCCGCAGCCGACATCGCCGCCGCAGTCGCCGCGAAGGACCAGGCCGACGCCCGGGCTGCCGACGCCGCCGGACAGGCCGACGCCGCCCGCGCCGAACGCGACCGCATCGCCAAGGAGGCCGACAACGCCGTCGCCGCCGCCGGGGCGCTGCGCGACGAGGCGTACCAGCAACGGGACCAGGCGCGGACCGCGCTCGCCGAGACCCAGAGCGCCCTGGCCACGGCCGAAGGCGAGCAGCGTCGCCTGACCGCCGAGCTGGACCGGGCCACGGCCCGGCTGTCGGCCCTCGACACCCAGGTGACCGGCCTGACCACAGATCTCGCCGCCGCCACCGCGGACCTGAGCACCGCGATCCGGGAACGGGACGCCGCCCGCCGCGACGCCGACGAGGCCCAGCGCACCGCCGACACGGCCCGCCGCGACCTGGAGATCGCCCACCGCGACCTCGACGCCGCCCGCCGGGACGCGCAGGCCGCCCAGGCTCAGGCGGCCCAGCTCGCCGAACAGGTCAGCCAGCTCATCGCCGCAGTCGCCCGGCTCGGCGCCCCCGCTCCGGCACCCGCGGCCTCCTGAGGCGATTGCGCGGGTATCCTTCTCCCGAGTACGCCAGCCGCGCTCGCGCAGCGCTCAATCCAAGGAGGTGAGTCCGATCTTCGTTCACAGTCGGGTGCTCACCCCCGTACGCCGGAGCCGCTAGCGCCGCACCGTCGACGGTCCCCGGGCGCCCGCATCTCGGATGCCCGGAAAGGGACCACGACATGTCACAAGCGCACGAATCAACCCCCGTACGCCCGCAGCCGGCTCAGGGCCTAGCCCTGGTTCTCGGCGCGGGCGGAGCCGCCGGGCAGGCCTGGCAGATCGGCGTCATCGCCGGCCTGGCCGAAGCCGGTCTCGATCTGACCCGAGCCGCCGACCTGGTGATCGGCACCTCGTCCGGGTCCACCACCGCCGCGTGGGTTCGCAGCGGCACCTCGCCGGCCGA
>JABFYB010000332.1 GCA_013361475.1 Hamadaea sp. | reverse complement strand
CTGCGGATCCACGGGGCGGCCTGGCAGACGCATCCGGCCGAGGTCGCGCGGCTGACCGAGGAAGCCCGGGCCGCGGGCGTGGAGATCAACCTCCGGGACGGCATCGGAATGGCGTACGGCCCGGCCCCGACTGCGGGCAGCCCCGGCGTCATGGTGCTCGACCGGGAGGCGTCCTACGGCGCGTGGCTGCACGAGTTCCGGCACATGCGAGACGACCGCGAGGCTGGCTGGCTGGGCATGCGTGGCTGGTTCTCCGACGCCGAGGTGCGGGCCGGCAGTGAGATCCGCGCCTACGATGTGGAGATCCAGTACGCCGAGCAGATCGGCGACACGGCGTCGGCGGAGCGTCTCCGGCTGCTCCGCGACGAAGAGGTGCGCATGATCATGGAAGGTGACCGATGACCCCCGGTACGCCACAGCCCGGCCCGGCGCCGGAGACCGGCACGATGACGGTCGCCGAGCTGGACGCCCTGGCCCGAGCCCGGGGACCGTGGCGGGGCAAAGCCGTCTTCGCCCTCATCGACCGGATTCCGGCCGACTCCGACGCCGTCGAGTCGCTGGGGGATCTCGCCCGGCAGCCCATCGTCCGGGCCAACCGGATGCACCTGGTCACCCTGGCCTGGGCGGTCATCCAGGCGCTGCTGGCCGCCGGCACGCCCCGATCGCGGGAACTGGCCGAGCGCGCCTTCGCCGAGCTGAGCCCGGCCGAGCAGCAGGACTTCCTGCGTTACCTGAAGGCGCCCTCGATCCAGGCGGCGAACCCGCCCAAGCCGTGACCCGTCAGTCGAGGGTTAGCAGGTTGCGGGCTTTGACTGCCTTCAGGGCCAGCGTCCGGTAGCCGACCGACTCGAAGAGCACCGTGATCCGGTCCTCTTCTTCGCGCATGACGATGCCGGCGCCCCATTCGGCGTGGCGTACGCGGGATTGCACGGCGAAGCCGGTGTCCAGCCCGGCCTTGTCCTCGGCCGTTCCGGCGGTGCAGGTGTCGCAGTTGCCGCACAACGCGTCCAGCTCCTCGCCGAAGTAGCCGAGGAGGAACTGGCGACGGCAGTCTTCGGTCTCGGCGTACCCGCGCATCATCTCGACCCGGGTCAGCTCGATCGTGCGCATCTGCTCGGCTTCGGCGGCGGCTGCTTCGACGGCGTCGGCGACGCTCACCGACTCCATCCATTCCAGACCGTCGGCGGTGGTGAGGACGGCCAGCGCCTCCTGCAGCAGGTTGACCGAGCGGGTGACGCGCGCCCGGCTGATGTCGAGCGCCTCGGCGACGTCGTCGAGCTTGATCGGCCCGTCTGCCTCGCGGATGGCCTTGGCGACCTGTTCGATCAGTTCGAGATCGACCTTGCCCGAGGTGAAGAACCGGGGCAGCCGGAGGTCTTCGGGGCGGAAGTACAGCACGGCGGTCGCCGCCTGCCCGTCGCGACCGGCCCGGCCGATTTGCTGGTAGTACGAGTCGAGTGACTCGGCCGGGGCGGCGTGCAGGACGAACCGCACGTCCGGCTTGTCGATGCCCATCCCGAAGGCGGAGGTGGCCACCACGATCGCCCGGTCGGAGTGCAGGAAGGCGTCGTGCACCTCGGCGCGCTCGGCCGCCGACAGCCCGGCGTGGTAGGCGTACGCCTCTTCACCGGCTTCGCGCAGCGCCTCGGCGTACTCCTCGGTCTCGCCGCGGGTCTGCACGTAGAGCAGGCCGGGCGGGTCGAGGGCGACGACCCGGTCGACGATCTCGCGCCGCTTCTCCCGTTCGGTCACCTCCCGCGACACCTCGAGCCGGATGTTGGGCCGGTCGAAGCCCTTGACCAACTCGACCGCGTCGCGCATGGCGAGCCGGTCGAGGATGTCGGCGCGCACCGGCGGGGACGCGGTCGCGGTGAGCGCGACGACCGTCGGGTGGCCGAGCCGTTCGATGACCTCGCCGAGGCGCAGGTAATCCGGCCGGAAGTCGTGGCCCCAGGAGGAGACGCAGTGCGCCTCGTCCACCACGAACAGCGAGGGCTTCGCCTCGGCCAGTTCGGCGACGACCTCGTCCTTGGCGAGCTGTTCGGGCGCGAGGAACAGGAATTCGGCGGCGCCGGTCTGGAGCGCCTCGAACGAGGCGTCGTTGGCGCGCTCGGACCGGGACGAGTTCACCACGTGCGCGTCCGGGCCGCCGCGCCCGAGCAGACCCTTGACCTGGTCGCGTTGCAGCGCGATGAGCGGGGACACGACGATCGTCGGCCCGCCGACCAGCACCGCCGGCACCTGGTAGATCGCCGACTTGCCCGAGCCGGTCGGCGAGACCACCAGCGTGTCGCGGCCCGCCACCACGTGCTCCATCGCCTCCGCCTGCGCCGGGCGCAGGCTCTCCCAGCCGAAGGTGGTCCGGGCTACCTCGCTCAGTCGCTTCAGGGTCTCGCTCATCGCAGCATCCTCGCACGCGAAATCCAGTTGCCGGTCCGCGGTGGTCCCTGTTTTGCTCAGCTCGTACGCACAGCGCAGCGACCACGTGCAGTGGCTTGAGGTTGGGAGATCCGATGCGAGGACGTTCTCTGCCCCGTCCGATTCCCACCTACGCAGAGGACTTCTCGCTTCGTGCCTACTGTTCGTCCAACTTTGAATCTCGGGATCCTGGCGCATGTCGACGCCGGTAAGACGAGTCTGACCGAGCGGCTGCTGCTGGCGGCCGGGGTGATCGACGTGTTGGGGAGCGTCGACGCCGGTAGTACGCAGACTGATTCGCTGGAG
>JABFYB010000663.1 GCA_013361475.1 Hamadaea sp. | reverse complement strand
CTTCGACGTCGCGCGCTACGTACCCCAGGTGGACGCCGTGATCGCGCTCGACACCATGCTTCGCCGAAAGAAGGTCTTCCTCGACGCGCTGACCGTGTACGTCGACGCTCATCCGGGCTGGCCCCGCGTGGACACAGCGCGCCGCGTACTGGACATGGTCGATCCGCTCGCCGAGTCCCCGATGGAGACCCGCCTGCGGCTCCTGCTCCTCGCGGCCGGGCTGCCCCGGCCGACGTCTCAGTACAAGGTGATGGCGACGGCTCAGGACGGGCGGCGGCGCTTCATCGCCCGCCTCGACTTCGCCTACCCGGAGTTTCGGCTGGCCTTGGAGTACGACGGAGACCATCACCGCGACAGGACCACCCATCGATTCGACATGGAGCGGCAGAACGACCTGCACGTCCTGGGGTGGACCGTGCTTCGCTTCCACGCCGATGACGTGCTGCGACGGCCCGGACAGCTGGTCGGCAAGGTCCGGGCCGTGCTTCGCAAGGCCGGGTGGTCCTAGAAGAAGTCGTCGCCGGCCGCGGTCAGTTGCTTCGCGCGCTGCTCCAGGGCCGCGGTCAGGTGCGCGTGGGCATCAGGACCGACTGGTACGCGCAACGGCGGATTCGGGTCGCGGACGACGCGTACCACCGTGTCGGCGAACAGGGCCGGATCGTTCAGGCCCGGAAGCTGCTCGAAGTGTTCGAAGGCGGTACGCATCTCGCCGTAGACGGGGACGTAGGCGTCGACCGGTTGGGCCGGCTGCAGCAGCGCCCGGCCGTATCCGGTGGCGAATCCGCCGAGCTGCAGGATCGTCACGCGTACGCCGAGGTGCGTGGCCTCCTGGGCGAGCGATTCGGCCAGGCCTTCCAACGCGAACTTGCTCGCCGTGTACGCCGAAAGCCCGGGATAGGGCGTGAACCCGGCCGTCGAGGAGACGAAGAGGGCGTGCCCGCCGCCTTGCGCTCGCCACTGGGGTAGGGCCAGGCGGAGCAGCCGCCACGGCCCGAACAGGTTGGTCTCGAACTGGGCCAGCAGCTGGTCGGCGGAGACTTCCTCGACCGCGCCGAACTGACCGTATCCGGCGTTGTTGACCAGGACGTCCAGCCCGCCGAACCGGTCCACCGCCAGGTCGATCGCGGCCTGGCATTGGGCCTCGTCGCGGACGTCCAAGGGCGCGACGACGGCGTTGGGCCGACCCTCGAACTCCGCGATTGTCTCCGGTCGCCGGGCCGTGACCAGGACTTGTTCGCCCTCGTCGACGAGCCGCTGGGCCAGCGCGCGGCCCACCCCACTCGAACATCCCGTGACCAGCCAACGGTGCGGCATGGCCACCTCCTCTCCCTCTGTGACCAGCTCAGAGAGCATCACGGATGAATTCGATTCATCGCAATGTAAGAATGTCGACTGGCACCCGGTAGGGTGAAAGACGTGATCATGCCAAAAGTCGTGGCTACGGATCTGGACGGAACCCTGCTGCACAGCGACGTCACGCTCTCTGCGCGTACCAAAGCGGCGTTGAGAACGGTCAAGGCGGCCGGAACGCGCGTGGTGGCCGCGACCGCCCGGCCGGCTCGCGTCATCGACGAGCTGTTCGGCGGCGAGGCGCTGATCGACCTCGCGATCTGCGGCAACGGTTCGAACCTCTACCGGCTCGGCGAGGAGCCGGAGATCCTGCACCCGCTGCCGCTGGACGTGGCGCGCAAGGTGATCGAGGAGATCACGACGATCGTGCCGGGTTCCGGCTTCGCCGTGGAGACCGGGCAGCGCGTGCTGTTCGAGCCCGGCTACCAGTACCGGCCCGCGCTGGACTATCGGCGCGAGTTCGTCGAGTCCGTGGCCGACCTGCTGACCGAGCCGTTCGTGAAGCTCATGGTGTGGCTGCCCGACTCGGACCCGGACCGCGCGTGGGAACGGCTCCGCCCGGCGATCGGCGAGCTGATCGAGTGCACCTGGTCGGCCGAGCGTGCGCCGCTGGAGATCGGGGCGGCCGGGGTGTCGAAGGCGGCCACGCTGGCGGCCCTGTGCGAGGGCTGGGGAGTCACCGCCGACGAGGTCGTCGCGTTCGGTGACGCGCCGAACGACCTGCCGATGCTGGCCTGGGCCGGGACGGCGTACGCGGTCGCCAACGCGCATCCGGCGGTGCTGGCCGCCACCTCGCTGCGAGCCCCGGCCAACGACGCGGACGGCGTCGCGGTCGTCCTGGAAGAGCTGTTCAGTGGAGGCCGCGCTCGATGAGGTGCGTCGGCAGCACCTCCGTCCGCGGCCAGGTCTTGTCCCCCGCGATCCGGGCGAACAGGAGTTCCGCCGCGCGCCGGGCCAGTTCCCGGGTGTCGTACGCGATCACGGTGAACCGGCGCGGCATCAGGTAGGACAGCTCGAAGTCGTCGAAGCCGAGCAGTTCGGCGTCGCTGCCGCGGCGGACGAGTTCTTGCAGTGCGCCGACGGTGATGCGGTTGTTCAGGCACACGTACGCATCCACATCGGATAGTTCGGCGACGACCGTCGCGGCGCTCGCCGGATCCTTGACTCCCTCGCGGACGAGCGCGGGATCGTACGCGATCCCGGCGGCGGCCAGCGCCTCCTGCGCCCCGGCCAGGCGTTCCCGCATCGTGTAGACGCCGACCGAGTCGAGCAGGACGGCGATCCGCCGGTGGCCACCGGCGAGGAGCCGCTCCACCCCCGCCCGGGTGCCGCCCCGGTTGTCCAGCAGGACGGTGTCGGCCACCAGCCCGCCGCC
>JABFYB010000709.1 GCA_013361475.1 Hamadaea sp. | reverse complement strand
ACTGAGCCTGACCCGCTCATCGCGGTCTGGCGGTTCTTCCGGAGGCTCACCGGTGATGGCCGGGTCGAAGCCTGTACGCCAAGAATACCGGTTCGCGCATCTTGTTATCAGCACGCCACCGCTACTCCTCCGACGCCCCGCCAACCCCAGCGGGGACCTAGGACATGGAGCCGACGATGTAATCCTCGAGCAACGCCGGCTGGACGCCCGCCTTCTTCATCGCCTTCAGCCCGGCTAGAAAGTCGTCGGGGTACGCCGGCCGGAAATGCATCAGCATGATGTCACCGGGCAGGACCGTCTTCGAACTCGGCAGATACGACACGATTCCCTTGTCGATCGTCTGCCGCCATAGGACGACCATGATCTGCCCGCAGTCCCGGGCAGCCTCCAGGGTGTTGTCGTCGTACTCGCCGTGCGGCGGCCGATAGAGCGTCGGCCGCCGGCCGAACAACTCGCCCAGCTTGTCAGCACCACCGCAGATCTCCGAGCGCTGCACGTCGTAGGGCAAGCCCCGCAGCGATCGATGGGTTACCCCGTGATTCTCGATCACCGCCCCGGCGTTCACGAGGTCGCGAAAATAGTCGGCTTTGTCCTTGACCAAGTCGTAAGAAAGAAACAAGGTGATCCTGATCTTGGAGGCCTTGAGGAGAGCCGGCGCGTCGGGGTGGGCGAACGCACCGTCATCCATCGTCAAAAAGGCCACGCGATCGGTCGTCGGCACCTTGTACCACAGCGGAACCGGCTTGGTGGGAGGCAGGTCCAACTGCGCGGCCTGGATCGGCGCACCGAACTGGGGAAGTTGCCCCAGGTACCAATCCAGCGTCTTAGGCTCGGCGGAAGACGCCGCACTCGGCTGCCGGCTCGCCGTGGCAGCCGGAGCCGACGACGTCGGCGAGTTCGCGCCCGGCTCGTCCCCGCACGCAGCCAGCGCCAACGCGGAGACGGTTGCAAGGACACTGGACACCAGTCGGCGCCGGAAGGAGGGGGATGGCACACACGAAGAGTAGCCAATCTCGCACGCCGTTCGCCGCACCGCTGCCGACCTGCGTCGGCGAGATTTCCACCGAGCGGCAATTGCAAACTGACGCACCGGCGAAGGTCGTGCCTGGAACAGACGGCCTAGAATACCCGCGGCACGTCTCGCTAGCCTCATCCCTCATCCCCGCGGAGATCGACATGTCCTCTCGCCGAGCGCGGTCCTCTCGCGTCGGCGCGGCGTTGGCCGCGATCACGATTCTGGCCATGCCGGGTACGGCCTCCGGCGCCGCGCCTGCCTACACCCTTGAGGAGCGCGCCCAATCCATCATGCAGCCGGCCGTGGTCTACACCGAGCTGGTGATCCAGGGCGAGGTTCACGAGAAGTCGTCGAACAAGCCGCTGACCGACCACCCGATCACGGTGCGGATCGAGTGCAGCGGCGTCATCGTAGACACCTCCGGAGCGATGATCAGCACACGACCTTGCGTCGCAGCGACCCTGGCACGAGCCGCACGATTGGCTTTCACCGCCGTAGCGGATGAGCTGGTGGAGACCAAGAAGATCACCGCAGCTCAGCGGGACGCCCGCATCGACGCCCTCGCGCGAACGGCTGACTTCACCGGCGCCGGTGGCGCGGGTGTTCCGCAGCGCAGTCTCCTCCTGCAAACGGGTGATGCGACGTCTGGTACGACCGACTCGCCCGCGATCAGCCTGACCGCCCCCGATGCGGCGGAGGACGAGATCGGCTTGGTCTTCGTCGCGACCGGCCGGTCCGACCTGCCCGTCGCTGAGCTGTCTCCAGACAGCAAGCTCGACGTCGGCGCCGCCGCTACGGCCATGGGTTATCAGCCGACGGCAGGAAAAGCTCGGTCCATCGGCGTGATGCCCGTCAACATCACCAAGCTGGACAACACGGTCAACCCGGTCCAGCACCTCTTGACGCCGCGAGTCAAGCCCGACATGCGCGGCGGCGCTCTCATCGACCAGTCCGGCAAGCTGATCGGCTTCGCCATGCTGACCAATGCCGCGTACGACAGCAAGGACGTGCTGTATCTCATGTCGCAGGCGGGGGTGGAGAACCGCCTAAGTGAGACCGACCGCCTGTACCGGGAAGCCCTCGATGACTACTACGCCGGTCGATACGACGAGGCTATGACGAAGTTCGCGAAGGTGTCCTCTGCGCAGAAGAACCCCTTCGCCGACCAGCTCCGCCAACGTGCGGCCAGCCGCAAGGCGATCGAGGGCGGCGAGACTCCGATCACCGCCGACATCCCCTTCTGGGCGATCATCGCCGGCTCGGTGGCCGGTGGCCTCATCATCGGCTTCCTCATCGCATTCCTGTTCCGGCGCCGGTCTCGGGCCAATCGGCTCTACACCGAGCCGCTGATCCCCGTCTCGACGAATCCATTCTCCCCGACGTCCGGAGGCGCCGCGTACCCGGTTTCGGGCGGCTCCTTCGCCGGCTTCCCACCGGGTTACGGACCGGGAAGCGAGCCGACGTCCGGCGCGGGGCAGTATCCGCCGGGTCCCTATCCGGCCGTCGGGCCGGGTCAGCAGCCGACCGGCTACCCGACGCTGGATCCGACCCAGCCACCCAGGCCGGCGCCGCAGCCGACCGTTTTGGAGATTCCGCAGGCGGCGGCGCCGGGAATACCGATTCCCCTTCCGCCCCATCAGCGCCCTCCGATGATGCCGCCCGCTCCGCCACAGACCCAGGCACCGAACTTGCCGCCGGTTCCGCAGGCCGCACCGCCGCAGGCCGCACCCCCGCACGCCGCACCCCCGCACGCCGCACCCCCGCACGCCGCACCCCCGCACGCCGCACCGCCGCAGGCCGCACCGCAGATAAATACTCCCGCTCCGCAGGGACCACCGGCGCAGCCGCCGGTCCACCCACCGACGCAGCCTCCCGCGCCAGGAAGCCCGGATTTCGCCTGGCCGGAGGACGACGAGCATCGCCCGGGGGACAAAACCGACAACCCGTGGGCACCGCCCCCTCCGCATGCCGGAAGCTGACCGCTGCGACGGACAAAGCGTGTCCTAAGCCTGATCGCCGGAATTGCGCCATGCGCGCAGTTCCGGCGATCGTCGGATCAGCCGACCCGACGAGCGCCGCAGCAGTGTTAGCGCGTGTCACCAGGGCACACCCCGCCTTGAGACGTGAGCTACATTGTTGGTCCGTCAGCCCCACCCCGGAAGTAGGACACCCCCATGCCACGTGCCACGATGCGGCGGCTGGCCCTCCTCCTGTCGGGAATAGGGCTGGCCGGGGCAGCCGCCGTCGGCGTAGGCCTCGCAACTGACGTCCTGACACCGCAGACAGCCGCGATCGTCGTAGCCGAAGCGGTGATCATCACCGGGGTCGCCGTAGGCCTGTTCGGCATCAAGCGAGTCGACCGGCGGGTTCGCGAGGAGCTCTCCCAGACGCGAACCGAGCTCGCCGCCCAGCACAAACGTCTCAAGGCCCAGCTCGACCAGCTCGGAAGCACTCTCACCCTCGGCCTGGCGGCGGCGGACGGCGTACGCGCGGCGGTCGCTGAGGATCGGGTCGAGATGCTGAGCCGCCTGGCGCATACCTCCGAGGTGTTGGCTCGTTTCGATGAGGGATTCTCGGCTCGCGTGGCCCGACAGGCTGACGCGTTGGAGCTCGCTCGCCAGGAATTGCAGCGAATCGGGTCACGGGTCGAGAACGTGGCCGCAGACCTCACCGACCTTCCGGCGCAGATCATGGTGCCTGTCGACGAGGCGCTCAAGGCGGCAAGCGCTCGGCAGACTCGGCTCGGCAACCGGCTGTACGCGAAGTTGGAGGCGCGGGCCGAGCTGGCCAGCCTCGTCCGCCCACGCGTGCCCATCCCGCCGCTGGGCGGCTGGGCGTTGGACGCGGATGTCATGTACTTCATCATGCGGGCCGTGTGGGACCGGCGACCCGAGTTGATCGTGGAATGCGGCAGCGGAACGTCGACTCTGTGGCTGGGCTACCTTGCCGAACGCCTGGGCGTCGGCTCGGTTGTCGCGCTGGAGCACGACGACCGCTACCTCGACACCAGCCGTGAACTCGTCCGGAGTCACGGTCTGGAAAAGATCGTGGAGGTCAGGCACGGACCGCTCCAGCCGTGGACCGACCCCGCCGACGACGATGGTCACACCTACCGGTGGTACTCGGCGGACGTCCTGGAGGGTTTGACGGGCATCGGCCTGCTTCTGGTCGATGGACCGCCGGCCGCTGCCGGACCCCAGGCACGCTACCCCGCCGGGCCGCTGTTGATCCCTCGGTGCCGAGACGACGCCCTCATCATCCTCGATGACGCCGACCGCACTGAGGAGAAAACGCTCAGCGATCGCTGGATGGCAGCCTTCCCCGAGCTCGAGCGGACTCTCTTCGCGCACGGCTCAGCCCACATTTTCCAGCGCAGCGTCGATCAACGGATGTAAGAGATGCCAAACCCCCTCCTGAAGCGGCTCTTTACGGGCCGCCCACCTGCGTTGCTTCTGACCGTGGGTGAAGTTACCGAAGTGGCGGCCCTCGACCACTCCGGCACCGTTATCGATCTCGACGCACACGACCCGGCCACGCCGATCGCTGCGCCGCGTGGTGCCGCCTACGTCGTCGCTCAGACCTATACCGACCTTCGACGGGCAGTCTCCTATTCGGCTCTGCTCCCGGCCGCGGCCGAGGTGACGGTCACGATCATCGACTCGCCTCGCGAGGTCGTGGTCGTCCCGAAGCTACCCGAGCCCCACCTCGTCCGGTCGCTTGCTGCGCACGCCGAGACGAATGGCGGGTCAGCCGTCGAGGCGACCTTCGCCAAGGCCACGCCGATCGGACAGTTCCTCAGCGCGATGATGAGAGGAATGGAAGGCAACCCCGCCACGTCTGTTCTGCGGGTCGCCGTGACCGGCGCCGGTTCGGCGCATTGGCGACCCGGGGATCCCGGGGCAGTGCCCACGACCCAGAGCGGACCGTTGGAGGGCCCGAACGGCTTCCAGCCGGCTGACCTCGTGCTGCGAGTGGTCGGCCGGAATCCGGTCCCGTGGGAGGACAATCGCGTCCGGGTCGTCGACCGGCCGTCGCCCGCCATGACCACCTGGGCGAGCCTCGGCTCGACCGGAGCGACGCAACAGGTGGGTGCGCTGCTGCCCGGCATCCTCCAGGTGGACGCCATTCCCCCGGTCGACGAACGGGCGGTCAACCCGATCGGCTTCCTGTCCACGCCGACCTCCGGCCCCGCCGTCCTGGTGCAGAAGGGCGACCGCTGGCGTGTTCAGGACGGCCCACGCGAGCTGGTGTCCGTCCACCCCTCGGGTGCGATAACGGATGCCGACGTGGCCAGACTGCGCGGTGTACGCAGCGTCGCCGTCGAATGGGGCCGGCATACGGGTCCGATCGCAGCAGTCCGATCCATCGCGGGGCTGGCGGCGGCCGGAGTACCCGTGACCGCGTCGAGCGTCCCGTACTGGGCCGAATCACTCGGTAGTGAACTGACTGAGATTCTCACGAGCGCGAAGCCGTCCGATCTGGACGATGATCTCCGACGCGAGGAACACAGCATCCGACTTCGCCGGGCGGCTCTACGCACGCACGCGGTCCGGAGCCGATGGCGGCGTCTCGCGACGCAGGCGGGTGCGCCAGTGCCGGCTCCGCCCAAGGTTTCGGTGCTTCTCTGCACGAAGCGGCCCGATTTCATCGGCATGGCCCTCGCCCAGATCGCCCGGCAGCGGCACGTCGACCTGGAAGTGATACTGACGCTTCATGGCCTGCCGGCATCGCTGCCCGAGGTCCGCGCGGCCGTCGCGGGATTCGCGTTGCCGGTGACGACGGTCGAGGTCCCCGGTGACGCACTCTTCGGGGAGGCGCTCAACCGCGGCGCCGCCGCTGCTTCCGGCGAGTACCTGGCCAAGTGGGACGACGACGACTGGTACGGCCCCGAATTCATCGCTGATGCCGTGCTGGCCGCCGACTATTCCGGCGCCGACCTGGTGGGCTGCCTGCACCAATTCATCTACCTGGAGCAGATCAATTTGACGATTCGCCGGCCGGGCGGCGAATCGGAACGGTTCACGCGGCAGATCTCCGGCAACTCATTACTGATGAGCAGACGCACTTTCGCCGCTGCGGGCGGCTTCCCCGCGATCCCCCGTAACGTCGACACCGGTCTGCTTCGGGTGGTCGAGGCCGCCGGCGGACGCATCTACCGGACGCACGGAATGGCGTCCATGGTTCATCGCAGAGAGTCAGGCCACACCTGGAATGCGCCGTTGACCGGCTTCATCCGTGCCGCCACGCATCAATGGCGGGGGTTCAAACCCGGTACCCTGACCGAAGTCCACGGGATTGGAGAGGCCGTCTTGGCCTCTGGACGAGAGGTACCCGGAAGTGTCTGAAACCTCGGGCACGGGAGCAAGCGCGCCCCGAATTCATCGGAACGACTACTCCGAACTGGAGGTGCCGGCCCTAGGTGCCTGGCATCCATCACTGACGGTGTCGGTGGTCATTCCGGTAACACACGATCTCGACCGGCTCGACGGCGTGCTCGCCATGCTTGCCGATCAGACTTATCCGGGCCACCTCATGGACGTCGTCATCGTCGCGGCCGACGGCGAAACGCTGAAGGCTCCGGATCACGCACCGGTGCGCACCCGGGTAGTGCACCATGACGAGAACGGTCCGGACGGGGCGGACGCGGTGCACACTGGTGTTCGGCACGCCCACGGCGGCGTGATCCTCCGCCTTGACCCTCGCCTCTCGATCGACGCCGAGTACGTCGAGGCCCACATGCGCTGGCACCATCTGGCCGACTATCTGGTCGTGGTGGGGTCGGTCAACCCAGCCGAAGACGCCGCCAAGCCCACCTGGACCTCGCCGCTCGTGGAGGAGACCCGGAACTTGCGCGACGCGGGTGATCGGGCTTACTCGGCAGCCATCGGCCCGGCGCTGTCGTGGTCTCTCGACTTCTACGGTGATCAAGGTGGCTTCGACCGTGGACGCTCGCTGATCGGCGACACCGAGTTCAGTCATCGACTGGCCCAGGCCGGCGCAGTTTTCGTGGCCGATCCAGAGGCACGCGGCTGGCAGGCGGCGGCCGAAACGACTTCCGCCGATGTCGAGCGAGAACGGCGTATCGAGCCGTTTCTACGCAACCGACTCCCGATGCGGCGGGACTGGCGTGACGGCACCAGGCGGCAATGGCTCATCCCCTTCATCGAAGTAATCGTCGAGGTCAACGGCGGTTCGTATGAGAACGTCGCCGCGACTATCGTGGGCGCCCTCGCGGGCAAGGTGGACGACTTGATCGTCACCATCGTGGCTCCCTGGCACCAGCTCGACGGCCACTCCCCGGACCCGGACGACCCGTACACGGATCTCCGCCTGCTCCGCGAGGCGTTCAGAAGCGATTCCCGAGTCCGGTTTGAGGAGGTCACGCCGCCCGTCCCCGAGGGATGCCCGTTCCGGGTGACCTGCCCTCCAGGCGCAGTCCTGACGCCCGACAGCCTGCCACGCTTGGTGGAAAGGATCGAGACGGACGGTCTGGGGATTCTTTATCTCGCCTTCCAGCGCGGCACCGAGTTGCTGATCGCAAGGCTGGAGCGCACGGCGGCAGTGGCGCGGGCACACCGGCTACGGCAGGCTGCCGAGGACCCCGAAGACGTCGTGAGCGAGCTTCACGGCGTCTACTGGATCGACGGCTCCGAGTGGGCGCTGACGGTGCCCGGGCGAGCGGCGAAGCCGGGGGTCCCCGCCGCACAGGCGGAGCTCAACCGTTGGAAGAAGGAGGCGGCCCGGTTGAAGGCCGAGGTCGCCCAGTGGAAGACGGAAGCGCAGATTCCCTTCCGCCAGCGGCTTGTCCGCGGTGCGAGGCGACGCGCAGGCAAGGTACGCATCATCCGGAAGCTGGCGGGCAAGGATGTCTGACGGGATCATCCGTGGCAGCGACGGAGACATCACGTATCGCACCCGGCCCTACGTGTGCGGAGCAGTCGGCGAGTGGGACCCCGAGACGTTCCGCCGTTTGCGGGAATCGTCCCCGACCGGGCTACAGGAACTTCACAGCGGTACCACTGCGGTGCTGTGGGCGACAGGGCGCGTGTCGACCTGGGCCGCGGGCGAAAGCCGTGGATTCTTCTGGGGAGACCTGGCGGAAAGCGCACCTCCCTCGAGCTGGACGTCGGTCGCCGAACAGCGCCTCGCAGCCGGCTTGGAACTCGGCCGGGACAACGCCGTTCTCCACACGGACGGTCTTGGCCTTCAGGACCTCTACGTTCGGCGGCATGGCGGGGCGGTCTACTTCTCGGTGCGAATCGACCCGCTCCTCGACATCGTGGACGGCGGATTGCGCACCGATTGGACCGCCTGGTCAAGCATCGCGGGAGTCACTGCGCCGCTCGCCGACACCACGCCTTTCCTGGAGATCCGGCGGATGCAGGCGGCCACCGCCTGGCGAGCTGAACCCCATCGCGTCGAGGCGCTCACCTTCGAACCCGGATGGCTCGGCTGTGAGCCCAATGGCAAGGTGACTCCGGCGGACGCTGCGGACATCGTCGCGAGCCATGTGGAGGGTGCCCGACGGCAGGCCGCCATCACCCTGAGCGGAGGCTGGGACTCCCGCCTCCTGGCCATTCTCGCCCGGCGACGACGTCGGCTGATCGCTTGGACCACGAGTAACGACGATGGACGCGACCGCGACATCGACTACGCCCAGCGGGTCGCGCGTGCGCTACGGATGAAGCATCGCGTGTTCCTTCCGGGGGCGGACGCCTGGCTCGATGAGCACTCGGCGGTCCGGCAGCGATTGAACTACCAGACCACCCACCACGTCTGGATCATGCCGCTGGTACGCGCCCTGCATGAGCGCCAGGAGGAATTCCTCGACGGACTGGCGGGCGACGTGCTGTTCAAGAGCCTCTTCGTCTCCCAGGAAGTGGCGAACGCGCCGTCCGCGGAGCACCAGCGACGTCTCCTGTGGAACTCGCTGGAGCAGAAGCGGCTGCAGCAACGGGGCCTGCTCGCGCCCGGCGTCGCCGCCGCGTTCGAAGACCGGAGTCGCGCGTCGCTCGACGACGCGGTGTCCAGGTTCGCCGGGCATCCCGCGGCCTCGACACTCGGGGTGTTGCACACCCGAACCGCAAGGGCCATCGGCTCGTCGGCGCAATGGCTCCTGGCACCAGAGGTGAACGTCCGGCTGCCCTTCGTACATCCCACCGTGATCGCCGCGGCGTTGCGGGTCCCGCTGACGGCCAAGATCGGGGGCGGTTTCTACCGCGACATGCTGCACGCGGCCAATCCGGCGGTGGCGGCGCTTCCGTCGACGAACGACCCGGTGAAGCCCACGGGGACGCGCGCACAGCGTAGGCAGGCGAATCTGCCAGCACTAACCGCGATGGCGCAGGCCATCCGAGGCGACCAGGCTACCTTGATGCTGCTGGCACCGGACATGAGGCAGGCGCTCAAGGATCCGGACGCGCTCGCCTTGATCGGGCGGAGTTCCGCCGGCCTGCGCACCCTCCAGTGGGCGAGCCTCCTCGGCGAGTGGCGGACCAGGTATGCGAGCCGGCTGATCGATTCTGGCTTCGACCAGGGGTGAGGGCTTCGCGCACGGATGAGGGCTTCGCGTAGGGCGTGAAGCACGATGGCCGGGCAAAGCCGGCGTAGCGGGTGGAGATCATGATGACCAGCGAAGTCGTCTACGACGTGGCGATACTCTCGGACTTTCGGTATCCCGGCGGAACGTCGGCGAGTATCGCCGAGGAGGTCCGAGCGCAGGCCGCTGCGGGCTTGACCACGATTCTCCTCCAGACGCCGTCACCGTTCCTGACCAACCGGGGGTTCAATCCCCGCATCGTGGACTGTCTTCGGGCAGGTCACGCCGACCTGGCGGTGAAAGGCCAGCGCGTGGCGGCCCGGGTGCTGACGATCCGTCAGCCGCGCATCTTCGTGTCCGACCTGGAGGAGGTGCCGAAGGTCGCTGCGGACACCGTGGTCATGGTAGTCAATCAAGGGCCACGCGATCTTGACGACGGCAGCGAGTATTACGACCTCGCCGAGGTCCAGGCTCGAGTTCATCGGTACTTCGGTGCCGCCCGGTGGTACGCGATCGGCCCGTCCATCCGTCGCCAGGTGGAGGCGGTCGACCCGTCCTTCGTACTGGAATCCACGTATTGGCACAACGTCATCAATGTCGATGAATGGTGGATGGATCGCCCGGAGCCCGTGGGCAAGGTGCCCGTGATCGGAAGGCACAGCCGCGCCGAGTCGATCAAGTGGCCGAAGACTGCTCAAGAGATCCGCGACGCCTATCCGGTGACCGACGACTTCAAGGTACGCGTGCTCGGCGGGGGCGAGTTCGCGGCCAAGCGTCTGGGAGCCGTGCCTGCCTCTTGGGAGATCCTTCGGTTCGGCTCAGTCGACGCCAAAGACTTCTTGCGGTCCGTCGACTACTTCGTATACTTCCACGATCCGTCGTTGGTGGAGGCGTTCGGCCGGGCGATCCTCGAAGCGATGGCCAGTGGCGTCCCGGTCGTCGTGCCGCATCATTTCCGCGAACTGTTCGAAGACGCCGCGCTCTACCGAACCACGGCGGAGGTCCAGGACACGATCAGGTCGCTACATCGAGATCGCGCCAAATACCGCGAGATCGTCGAAAACGCTCGTGCGTACGTAGAAAAGCACTTCGGCTACGCATCGCACGCCGGGCGCCTGAAATCCTTGGGAGTGGAAGCTGCCAAAGCGCCGACGGCCGAGTCGACCAGGTCCGCCGCGGACGTCAACGCCCCGACGGTCATGATGCTGAGCAGCAATGGCGCCGGCTTGGGGCACCTCACGCGCCTCATGTCCATCGCCCGTCGCTTGCCTCAAGACTTGCGTACCGTCATCGCGACGCAGTCGTACGCCGCCTCCGTGGTGGAAGATCAGGGTTACCTCACCGAGTACATCCCGTCCGTCAAGTACCTCGGCATCGCTGCAGCCAGATGGAACGAGTTTCTCCATGACCGACTCCAGCACCTGATCGCAACGCACCGTCCCGCTCTGGTCGCCGTGGACGGTACGGTGCCATACAACGGACTGCTCAGCACGATCGCTGCGCATCCCGAGATCACCTGGGTCTGGGTACGCCGGGCGATGTGGAAAAAAGGGGCCGGACAGCGCTGGATCGAGCGGAGCACAGCGTTCGACTTCGTCTTGGAGCCCGGCGAGTTCGGGGCCGAGGCGGACGAGGGACCCACGGTCGCCGAGCGGGAGCGTGTGGTCCGCGTCGACCCGATCGTGTACCTCGACGACGATGAGTTGCTGACGGCCGACCAGGCCCGGCAAGCGTTGGGGCTCGACAAGCGCCCGGCGGCCCTTCTGCAACTCGGCGCGGGCAACATCAACGACATCTCCTCGCCGATCGCCCGGATCTCGCGTTCGCTAGCGGATCGTGGATACCAGGTGGTCCTCGCGCAGTCGCCGATCGCGACGACGCCCATCCAGCCACCGCCCGGCGTGATCGTAGCCAGCCTGTATCCGATCAGCCGGTATCTACGCGCCTTCGATCTGGCGATCAGCGCCTGCGGCTACAACTCCTTCCATGAGCTGATCGCGTCCCGCGTACCGACGGTCTTCGTCCCGAACGACCAGACCGCCCTCGACGATCAGGTCGGCCGCGCCCGTTTCGCCGAGCGAGCGGGAGCGTGCCTGGCCATCTACGACACCTCCGGCGACGAGGTGGACATCGTCCTTGGCCATGCCACGACGCCGGAAACTCAGGCCCGCCTGTCCGAGCGATGTGGCGAGCTCGCCTTCGCCAACGGCGCGGCCACCGCGGCGAACTGGATGAGCACGCTGCTTCCCCGAAGCGCTACGACGAGGAGACCGGCATGACCGACGTGCCCGACCTCTCCGCGGCTCTTAGCCGCGCACAGCGGAAACTCGAAGTTGCTAGTGCACGGATCGCGCAGCTCGAGGTGGATCGGGAAGCCTGGCGCCAGCGCCATCAGGCGACCGTTGCCGACCGTGACCGACAGCGTTCCGTCGTGGATGCGATCATCCGAAGCCGCTCCTACCGGCTCGCCCGGGCGGTGGCGCTGCTTCGGAACGATCCCACCGCGGCCGTGTCCAAGGTCGTCCGGCGAGCGTCCGCCCGGTTCGCCCGTACCAAGGGTGCTGGCGGCGCCGTGGCTTCCCCGGCCGCGATCGAGCGGACGACTCAGCCCCGGACGACCGGCGGGCCGGTCCTTTCCGACTCACTCGCTATTCATGCCTATGTGGCAATGGGTTTCAGTCTGGAGACGTTGCGCGACCTCGCCCGCGTCGTGGAGCAATGCGCGACGGCGACGGGCACCCACGTCCCATTGATCATCACTGACGTGCCGTGGTTCTCCTTGTTGCGCGACACGGGCCTGGCGATCGAGTACGTTCCAAGCCGCAGCTCGTGGGAGGCGCACCGCAGCGAACCCGGCTGGGAGGTGTTTCGCGACGATCGCCTCAGCCACCTGCTCCGCTTGCACCAGCCGACGAAGGTCTTCTTCCTCAGCGACATGCGGCCTCCCACGTTGAGCGAGCTCATCGCAGTATCCGCCCGCCCGTAGCGTGGGTCAGTCCGTCTTGGTGAACTTCTTGTACTCCGCAAGGACTTCCTTGGTCGGCCCGTCCATCCGGAGGACGCCTGCCTCCAGCCACAGGGTTCGTTCGCAGGTGGTCCGGATCGTGCTCAGTTGATGGCTGACGAGGAACACGGTTCCCGCCTCCTCACGGAGCTGATTCACCCGCGCCTCGCTCCGCTTGCGGAACGTGCCGTCACCGGTCGCGAGCGCCTCATCGATGAGCAGGACGTCGTGCTTGCGGGCGGCGGCGATCGCGAACCGGAGGCGCGCCGACATACCCGAGGAATAGGTACGCATCGGCAGCGAGGCGAAGTCACCGCGCTCGTTGATCCCGGAGAACTCGACGATCTCCTGAACTCGTGTCTTCGCCTCCGCGAGTGACATGCCCATCGCGAGGCATCCGAGGATGACGTTGCGCTCGCCGGTGAGGTCGTTCAAGAGCGCTGCGTTGACGCCGAGCAGCGAAGGCTGACCCTGTGTGTAGACCTTTCCGCGGGCCGTCGGCAACAGACCGGCGATGGCTCGCAACAGCGTGGACTTACCGGAGCCGTTGCTGCCGATCAGTCCGATCGCTTCGCCCTGATAGGCGGCGAAGCTGACACCCTTGACGGCATGGACCTCGCGCATGGCCACCGACTTCTTCTTGGTGACGAGGCGCTTGAGCCCGGCGAGCGGGCTGGCGTCCCACGTGGCGCCGGTCGCGATCCGGTACACGACGTGAACGTCGTCGACCACTACCGTGGGCACCCGATCATCGACCGGCTCCGACTCCGAAATGATCGGGAGTCGAATGGTCGGCGTGTTCCAGGTCTGCTGGTAGTCCGGCGGAAGATCCTTGATCGCCGGAAGCGTCACGGTGTCGTCGACGAAGCCGCCGATATCGAGGAAATCAACCACGGCCGTACCCTTGTTCCCCTTGCCAGAAATATACGAAGCCGAGCACCGCGATGATCATCGACCACCCGGAAGCGTAGATGAAGAGCTGCCCGGTCGGTAGCATCCGCTCCGAGCCGGCGAGAAAGGCCCCCCGCAACAGCTCGATGAAGACAACCAAGGGGTTGGCCTGCACGACCGCCGCCACCGGTGAGGGCAGATGATCGGTGAAGACGTCCACGCTGTAGAAGACCCCGGATCCGTACATCCACGTCCGCATCACGAACGGCAATACCTGGCGCAGATCCGAGGCCTTGGCCCCGAGCCGCGCGAGGATCAGCGAAAGCCCGGCGTTGAACATGGTGAAGAGCAGAATTGTCGGAATCACCAGCAGCCACTGGAGCGTCACCGGCTCGCCAGTCACCAGGACAATGACCACTAGTACGACCATGGAGGCCAGTAGGTGCTGCAGCTGCGTGACGGTAGCCGCCAGCGGAAGGCTTGCCCGAGGGAATTTCAATGCCCGAATCAAGCCAAGATTTCCGGAGATGGCCTGGATTCCGTTCATCGCAACAGACTGCGTGTAGTTGAAGGCAAATAATCCGATGCAGAGGTACGCCACGAAATTGGTTACGCCGGCCCGCGTGTTCAGCACAACGCCGAAGATCAGGAAGTAGACCGCGGCGTTGGTCAACGGTGTGAGCACCTGCCACAACCGGCCCAGCCGAGATGTCCCGTAGGAGGCGACCAGCTTGGCGTTGGCGTACGTCGTGACGAAATGGCGGTAACGCCAGAGCTGGCCGGCGTAGGCCCCCAGGCTCGGACGCTGCGCGGCGACCGCGAGACCGTGCCGGACCGCGAGATCTCTGAGGGTGGACCGGCCGAGCTGGTCCGGGATGGCGAATTGCGACATGTCAGTTGGCTCCGCAGGTGCTTACGGCCGACGTTCCAGTGTGGTTGACAGCCCAGAACGCACGGTATCGAATTCATTGGCCGATGCCGACTCCCGAGACGCGCCGATAGAGCGCCACTGCAACGCGTGCCGGATGCCGTCTTCGATTTTCAGCGTCGGCGTCCAGCCGAGGAGCTGTCGGGCCAGCTCCGTGTGAGTGTAGGAGCCTACGATGTCGCCCGGACGCCGGCCCGCCTCCCGATACCGCAACGGCCGCCCGGTCGTGTGGGCAAAGGCGTTCAACAGCTCCAGCACGGTCGTGCCCTTACCACTTCCCAGGTTGATCGCGCGGAATCCGGCCTCCGCCGACGAGGTGACCTCGTCGAACTTGCGCAGAGCTTGGACGTGCGCTCCCGCGAGATCCCAGACGTGAATGTAGTCGCGAATGGTCGTACCGTCGCGCGTTTCCCAGTCCACGCCGGTGAGCTGGAATACCTCGTCCGCCTCCCAGGCCTGAATCATCCGGCCGAGGACGTGGCTGGGACTCTTGGACTGCAGGCCGGTCCGCATGCGGGGATCAGCGCCGATGGGGTTGAAGTAACGCAACGCGATCGCTTGTAGATCCCCGGAGCGAGCCACGTCCGCCAACACCTGCTCCACCATGAGTTTGCTCACCGCGTACGGGCTCGACGGCGCGAGCGGTGACGACTCATCCACCGCGAAACCGGTGCCGGGCGCGTACAACGCGGCAGTGGAGCTGAAGATGAGGCGTCGGCACTTGTTGCGGATCAGATGGTGCAGAAGATCGACGGTCTTGGAAACGTTTTCGCGGTAGTAGCGCAGTGGCTGGACCACTGACTCCGGGACGACGGTCAGGCCCGCGCAGTGAATGACCGCCGCAATATCGGGATGCTCCTGGAAGATCCGGTCAATCAGAACACCATCCGAGACGTCGCCTTGATAAAAGGCCCGATCGGCCGCATAGTCCCGGCGCCCCGTGACGAGGTTGTCCAAAATGATCGGAATGTACCCTTCATCGATCAGCACGGATCCAATCGTGCTGCCGACGAAGCCTGCTCCGCCTGTGATCAAGACCTTCAAGACACTGGCCCCCGTGCATCAAATCACCACGTCGCCACAGCGTGTGGTGTCGTTTAGTGCAGGCATCCTACAAGTCCGCGCCCGACCTGGCAGGCCGGGTACGTCCGTCGAAGGCCGTGGATCGCATGGGCGTCTCGGACCGTTGCCTCGGCGGCATCACTTCGCAGCGCGACGCTAGGACGACCGAACGCGGACGCCGGTCAGGAACCAGACCGGCCGCCGACAGGCGTACCCCGTCGGGGCGACGACGGGATCGGACCTGCGAGACCAGCCCGTAGACCGCGCGCAGAACAGCGTACGCAGGATAGAAGCCCCAGCGGACCAACCGATGCTTCACGCCGAGCGCCCCGCTGGGAACCGGGTAACCGGACGGCGGAACCCGGGCCGCGTAGTCGGTCGCAATCCGATGGAAGAAGCTCGAGCGCAGTTTCGATGGCAGTCGGTCACGGTTGCCGAGGACGACCAGGTAATGGTTGATCATCAACCGGAACAGTTCCGGGCGATACTTGTCATATGTCCCGTGCGCCAGATCGACCCGGCTGAAAAGGCGGGCGTACTGGTCGAAGACTTCGAAATGACGGTCGCTACGGCTGCTGGTGATACTTCCGGGAGTCCGCTGCCGGTAGCAATAGCTGACCCGGTCGATCGCCTCCAGCCGGTCGGCCGCCATGAGCAGCAGATGGCTGAAATAGCTGTCTTCATACCAGCCTGGTAGAAAACGGATGCCTGCCGTCACCAAGAGGTCACGGCGAACGATCTTGGTACAGGCCGACTGGGCGAGGCGCAGGAGCTCTGGATGCCGCTGCAGCGTCAGCGGTCCCTCGTTCTGCGTGAGAACCCGCGTCAGCAGCGGGTCGACTTTGGCCGAGTCCTCGAAGACCTCAGCGTGACTCACGAGGAGCACGTCCGGTTCGGTCGCCCGCAACCGCTCCATGACTTGGTCGAGCGCACCCGCCGGTAGCCAGTCGTCCGAGTCCACGAACCAGATGTAATCACCCGTCGCCGCGTCGAGCCCCGCATTACGCGCCTGGCCGAGCCCGACGTTGACCGGAAGGTGCAGCACGTTCACCCGGTCGTCGGCGGCCGCGTAGGCGTCGAGCAGGGCAGGAGAGCCGTCTGGCGAGCGGTCGTCCACCGCCACGAGTTCGATGTCGTCGTCGGTGTAAGAGAGAATGGACTCGATACATTCGGCCAGGTAGGGCTCAACGTTGAACACGGGGACGACGAGCGAGAGCGTCCTCCGAGAGCCACTACCGATTTCCACGTTGCCAGAGCGTGCCAGAACATTGCTCTAGACCGCTACCCCGGAATCGGTCCAGCTCTACGACCTTTCGGAGGATTTCGTGTCGCTGGCGGCAAAAGCCCACGATCGGCGCCACCATGCACGCCGTCACCTGGCTCTACCGGCCGATTCGCGGTGTGGCAAGCTGATCCGCGCTCATCCCCATCGACCTTGAGGATTCAGCCGTGTCCGGCATCGTGTCGCACATCACAGGGGCCAGGCCCAACTTTCCCAAGGCGGCCCCCGTCTTGCGCGCCCTCGGCGACGCTGGGGTACCTCAGGAGCTGATCCACACCGGCCAGCATTACGACGATCGGCTGTCCGCGGTCTTCTTCCGTCAACTCGGCCTGCCGAAACCGGACATCGACCTCGGGGTGGGATCAGGCACCCATGCCCGTCAGACTGCGGCCGTGATGATCCGGCTCGAGGAGCACTTCACTCGGTCCCGTCCGGCGATGGTAGTCGTCTACGGCGACGTCAACTCGACCCTGGCGACGGCGTTGGTCACGGCCAAGCTGGGAATCCCGTTGGCGCACGTCGAGGCGGGGCTGCGCAGCGCCGACCGCTCGATGCCGGAGGAGATCAACCGGATCGTCACCGACCAGCTGTCCGATCTTCTCTTCGCCACAAGTGAGGATGCGGTGGAGCACCTTCGCCGCGAAGGGGTGATGGAGGACCGGATTCACCTGGTCGGTAACCCGATGATCGACACGCTCCTGGCGAATCTGGATCAGCTGGATGTCGAGGTCGCCCGAGCGTCGTTCGGATTGCCCGACCGGTACGCCGTGGCAACCGTGCATCGCCCGGCGAACGTGGATGATCCCGCCGACGCGGTCGAGTTCGTTCGTGCCCTGCACTCCGTCGCCGACCAGGTGGACCTAGTCCTGCCGCTCCACCCGCGTGGTCGTACGCGTCTAGCCGACGCCGGGCTGGGCCGGCACCCCAGGCTGCGCATCGTCGACCCACTTGGTTACGTCGAATTCCTCAGCCTCGTTCGAGGGGCTGTCGCCGTCGTGACCGACTCGGGCGGAGTCCAGGAGGAGACGACTGTTCTGGGCGTTCCCTGCCTGACGGTCCGGCCCAACACGGAGCGACCGGTCACGGTCACCCATGGCACGAACCAACTCGTGACTCGGGCGGGCCTCAGCCAAGCGGTCGAAGCGGTATTGGCTCGTGAAGCCGGCCGGCCATGGCCGGTGCCGCCGCTCTGGGACGGCAAGGCCGGCCCGCGGATCGCCGAGGTGATCGCAGCGGCTCTGCGCTGACCGTCAGCTTGCTCGGCAGTCTGCCGTGAAGGGGCCGCCCTGCTCGGTGCCCAGCAAGTAACCCCACCGGCGCGTTCCAGCGCACGCTCCGCGATAGATCAGGTCGGTCGCTCCGTCGTGGTTCCTGTCCGCGACAGTGATGCCGAAATGGCCCGTCGTCGAGTCGGGCCGGAAGGAGTAGCCCCAGTCCTGCGGTTCAAAGGTCTTGCCGGTGCTCACATGGACCCGGAAGCACTGACCGCTCGCGCAGCCGCCCAGGTACGCGACGTCGCTGCGCCCGTCACCGTTGAAGTCCCCGACGAACAGCCCGTAGTCCAGGGTCACCCCCGCGGCCCACTGCGCCCGATCGCCCCAGTCCTGGGCAACGGCCCGGCCGTCCGCCTGGCTCGCGAGGACCAGCCAGCACGCGTGGCCGTCCTGTCCGCAACGCCCGCGATACAGAAGGTCCGCAAGCTTGTCGCCGTTGAAGTCGCCGGTCCGTACTCCGAAGCTGAAAGTCTCAGCACTGAACCAGCCCCCCGGAGAGCCGAGAACCCGTCCCTCCGCGAACGCTCCGCCTGTGCTGGCGTGAAGACGCCAGCACTCCTTGTCGCCGCAACTCGAGCGATAGACGATGTCGTCCAGCCCGTCGCCGGTGAAGTCACCGACCTGTACGCCGTACCGCTGGGCGTCGCGGATGGGAGTGATGCCACCTCCCCAATCAGCGACCGTGAACCCGTCCCCGGCGCTGACGTGGGCGCGCCAGTGTAGGTTGCCGTCGGACCCGGTCACGGCCTGGGCGAAGTCGGCTTTGCCGTCGCCGTTGAAGTCACCTCGATACACGCCCGGCAACGGCATGGTCCAGGTCCGCGCATCCTCGCACCCCCGACGGCGGACGCCTGGCGTTTTGAGCTCCAACGTGGCGTTCACGTTCCCCGATACGCAAATCTGGCTGCCCGTCGCGCACTGCACCGTGATCGCGCCCCCACTTACCATGCGGTTTCGCGTGATGTACAGTTCGCGCTCGCCACCGTCACGCCGCTGGCAGAGGTCCTCTCGCGACGACCCGGTGTCGGTGGATCGCCAGTAGCCGATCGCCTGTCCGGAGCGGCCGGCCAGATCGATCCGGTTCTCCTCCACCCGCACGCGGGTGAAGCGAGTGGGATCGGTGTGCCAATACGTATGCGTCAGCACCCCGGAGACCCGGAAATGGTTACGAGCGATCAGGACGTCATCACTGTTACGCAGCTTGACGGATCCGCCGGAACCCGAGTCGGTCCACCCGTCCGCGCGGTTGCCGACGATGACGAGGCCCCTGACGCCCCAGGCGTAGAGGCCGTGGTCCTCGCATATCGACACGTTGTCGTACGCACAGCGAATGCCCGGAGTACGCCGCCACACGTTGCCGTCGATGACGACGTCGACGTTACGTTCGTCGTCGTTCTCATAGCCCGTCAGGTTGATGGCCGTCTTGAACCAGCCGTTCGGCACATTGTCCTCTAGCTTGCGCGTCGTGCCGAAATAGGAGTCCTTCACGACGGTGGACCGAGTCCGCTCCAGGACGATGCCGCGGCCCGCGGACGCGCTGTCGCGAAGGAAGGTGCAGTCCTCGATGGTGAAGCCGTCGGTATAGGCGAGCCAGATGTAGTCGGAGTTCCACGGCTCCGCCGATCGGCCGTTGCGGAATTCGCAATCCTCGATTGTTACGTTGGCAAATGAGCCGGAGTGGCTGGTCCCTTGGAAGCGCAGCACGACGTTGTCGAAGATCAGGCCTCGGATGGTCGCGTCACGGAGTGGACTGTCGGGATTCTGGGTGAACGAGACGGCGACCGGCGTCACGCCCAGCAGGATCGGCGGCGTCTTCGGATCGCCGACATAGTTGACTCCAGACTTGAAGATGAAGCGCGAGTCGAGCCGATAGGTGCCCGCTGGGAAGAGCACGGTGTCGCCGGGCGAAGCGGAGTCGATCGCGGCCTGGATGGCCGCGACGTCGTTGCGATCCTTCGACCGGAACTGCGTGACTTTGATCGGCTCACGACCGGAGGGCGCTTGCGCGGTCTTGTCAGCGGCCGGAGTATGACTTTCCCGGGCGCCGCGGACGACCGATAGGAGCACCGCAGTCAATGAAAGAGCCGTGGCGAAGGCGATCAGAAGAAGGAGTCGGGTGCGGTCGTCGAGCCTAATCTTCCTGGGCCTCACCGGTTCATGCCTTCGCAGGCGATGCCGAAGGTCGGTCATGGTTGTCAGGACCGGATCCAGCGGCCTCGATCGCGGTCAACTGCTCGGACATCCGGCCCAGGGCGAGCGCCGACATCTTCAACCGGTCCGTGAGCTCGGCCAGCGCGGCTTGTGTCTGCTCCGCCTGCCGCTGAATCTCGGCCGTACGGGCTGCCTGACGACGATCCCGTCCGAACGACCAACCTGCGGCCACCGAGACGGCCAGCACACCCAGGACCCCGACCACGGACTCGTCCGCGCCGGTAAGCGCGGCGACGACGGCCGCACCAGCGCACAGGGCAAGCAGCGAACCGGCTGCGACGTCCAGCCTCTGCATCTTTCCAGCGTCCCCTCGCGTTCGACTGACGGCCCGAGCCACGCGGCGCCCGGCCACGCCGCCGTGCGGCTAGGCGGGACTCCCCTGGGCGGCTCTTGTATACCATGTCCGACGAACAGCTCCCGGCAATGATCAACCGCCGCGACAAGACCCGAACCTTTCTGGATCACGCGGTCGCGCGACGAGCCACGAAGGCAGAGGCATCGGTGCAGTCTTCCGCTCCGCCCCCTGAACCGCGGTCGGCGGCCGGCGTCTCCGTCGTGATTCCCAGCCATCTCGGCCGCGAACGTCTGCCCGTCGCGCTGCGATCACTGGCACGGCAGACGCTCGACCGTTCGCTGCTCGAAGTCGTCGTGGCGCTCAACGGGCCCGCAGACGGGTCCAGGGCGGTGGTCGATCGGTTCCGCGGCGACCATCCCGGCATAGCGCTGACCGTGGTCGAACTGCCGGAGCCCGGGGCTTCTGCGGCCCGCAACGCCGCTCTCGGCGAGGTGACCCGCGCGCATGTCGCCTTCCTCGACGACGACGACTGGCTCTCCCCGGCGTACCTGGAGATCCTCCTGCGGCACGCGCGGCCGGGAATCGTGCCGGTCGGTCAGATCGTGGACGTGACGCCGGCCGGGCGGGCGAATCCGGATACTGCCGTCAACCAGCAGATCCTGCCGTTCACCAGCCAGACCGTGGCGGTCGACGCGGTGCCACGCGCCCTCGGCCTCAACGCGTGCAAGCTGGTGCCCGCGGCGGCGGCCAAAGCCACCCGCTATGACACGGAGCTACGCAGTGGCGTGGATGTCGTCTACTTCGCGACCCTGCTCGCGCACTATGCCTTCGACCTGTTCATCTGCCCGGTGGACAGCGGGCCGGCGTTCGCCAACGCGGTCTACTACCGGCTGCTGCGACCCGACTCCATGTCGCGGCGAGAGCAGACGTTCGAGTTCAGCGTCGTCGGGCGGTTGGAGGTCGTGGCCCGGCTGGACCGACTGCTCCCGCTGTGCGACGACCACCGCGGCCGGGTGCTGATGTCGTCGATCAACGCGCAGACCGGCTTCATCAAGCGCTACCTGGCCGAGCATCCGGACGACCGCGCCCGGGTCCTGGCCACCGCCGAACGCTACGCCCTCGTCTCGCTCCCGCCCGCCCGGCTGGACCGGCTGACCCGCTGATCGCCGGCCGCGTCGACGAGCTGCCGGAGGACCGCGACCGCCGCGTCCACGTCACCCACCACCGACCGGTACGCGACCGGCTGCCGGCTGAGTGGGCTGCCTTCCTCCACCACGCCCCAGACTGGGGTGCCCGAACCGCGATAGTCACTCCACTTCGAGGGGAGATAGGGATTCGCGGTATGCGTGTCCCCGGTGACGGCGTCGTTGACGATCAGGCAGTCGAAGCGCGTGGTGAGGTTGAGGAACTCGAGGAAGCCCGCGTACGGGCCGACCTGCACCCGGTCGGCGATGCCCAGTTCCGCCGAACGTTCACGCAGGTCATCCGGCTTGGAGGTGAACACGTGCAGCCGCAAGCGAGCGCTGGCCTCCGGCTCGACCGCCGCGATGGCCTGCAGGATCTCGTCCAGGCCCCGGGTGGCGTAGAAGTTTCCGAAGTACGCGAGGTGAACGAGCCCGTCCGGCAGGGCGTAAGGGAGAGTCTCCAGTTCGTAGAACAGCGGCGGCAGCGTCGGATGCGGCGCGATGACCGCCTTCTCGCGTACGCGCGCGGCGAGCCCGGCGTCCGAGCAGTAGGACAGCATGTAGTCGCGCTGGTTGACGTTGGTGAAGACGATCTCGTCCGCCAGCGCGTACGCCACTTCCTCGCACCATACGAAGCCGTTCTTCGACGCCGGGACCGGCAGCCCGCGAGATCGCAGGCCGCGCCGGAGATCGTGGGAAAGCCGCCCCTTGCGTACCTGGGAACCACGTTCCTCGCCGTGCACGTCGCGGGAGAGCGGGTCGGAGAACTCGGCGATCCACCGGGCCTCCGGATTGGCGAGTTTGTACGCCGCCGCCAGGAAATGCGAGGCGGCGAAGTGTGCCCGGCTGTAGACGAAGGCGTACTTCCCCTTGCCCTCCCATGAGCGGATGACGTCGAGGCCCGCCACCACGAACCGTTCCATCGAGCCCCAGTCCGCGAAGTAGCTGGGGGTGGTCAACGCCTTGTCGTAGCCGACGAACGGGCCAGAGATCCGGCGGAGACCGCTGTCGGTCGACCGGATACGGTCCATCGCGTTCGAGATGACGTCGACGACATCGCCACGTTCCCGGACGCGTTTGGCCATCACGATGCCGCTCGTGTCGACGTACGGCGGAAAGGCGTACGCGATGACGAGCCCCTTGGCCAGCAGCCGGTTCATCCGGTCGTACGGCAACTGGGTGATGCCCTGCGTGTCCAGTAGCTCGACGACGCGACCGTGGTCGCCTGGGTGATCGAGCAGGTACTCGTTGACGAACGCGGCCTGGCCACGGATACGGCTCTGCAGCAGTTCGCGTTCGCGCGGCCCGGCCTCGTCGTGCAACTGTTCCAGCCGGCCGATGACGGCCAGCCGCTGGCGGACGTTGAAGTCGAACGACTTCGCGGCTCGCGACACCGATCCCGCGCGAACGGTTCGGTAGTAGGTGGCGCCTTCGTCGGCGCGGCAGACGTAGAACTGGAGGGGCTCGCGGACGACCAGCGTCATCCAGAAGACGATGTCCTCGCCGCTGTCCAGGTCCGGGTCGTACGCGAGGTCCTTGACCAGTGCGGTGGCAACCAGCTTCGCCGCGTTGACCGTGGTCGCCACGCGAAGGTCGGCCGGGGAGACGAGCCGTCCCGCGTTCTCCGTCAGCATGCGGTTGACGTGGTTGTCGGCGTCCGTGCCGTCGGGGCCGACGTCGATGAGCGCCGCCATCGGCACCACACGCGGGCCGGCGTGCTCCAGCAGGACCTCGAGGAAAGCGGGCGAGATGTGGTCGTCGTCGTCGACGAAGGTGAGGTAGGCCCGTCGGGCGGCGGCGATGCCGGCGTTCCGCGCTCGGGACGCCCCGGCGTACGGCAGCTCGACAACGCGCAGCGTCAGCTCGGGATGCTTCGCCCGCAACTCCTCGACGACCTCGGCCGAGCCGTCGGACGGGCCGTTGAGCACGACCACCACCTCGAACCGCTCGGCAGCGAGCGTCTGCGCCGCCAGCGACTCCAGGCAGGCCCCCAGCCGATCGCGTCCCTGGTGGGTCGGGATGACGACGGTCACCCCGGGCAGCAGACCAGCCGGTCCGTCGGCCCCCGCAAGCGTCAACGGTCTCTCCTCGCCCCCGGTCGCATCATGTCGGCGCGTATCGTAACCAGGCACGTCGCGCCACGACACCAGGCGGCGGCGTCGAGGCGGAAGGGAACGAGATGGTCGGCAGGATCCGGGACGTCCTCGTGGTCGCCGACACCGACGGACCATTGCACGGGCTCGCGCTGGACTTCGAACGGCTCACTGTGGCCCCGGTGGCGACGATCGGCGACCGGATCTTCGACGCCGTCGTGCTGCACGAGCCTGACCTCGCCACGATCGATCAGGCGCTGACAGCGACGCACGCCGCTCTCACACCGGGCGGCCGCACCCTCCTCTGCCTGCGGTGTCTGCGGCCGGAGGGTTCGAAGCGGCCGAAAGAGTCGAATGACATCGATGTCACAGGGGAGTTCGGCTGGGCCGGAGTGCTCCCGACGGCCGATGCGGTCTTCGCCGTGCTCGAGCGCGTGGTGGACCGGCCGGAGGGTTCGCCGGGATCAGCACCGCTCGGCCTGGTATTGCGGACGGCGGCCGAGACTGCCGCCGCGGTAGCGGAGGTCACCGGAACGGCCCTGGAGCGGATGGGCACCCGGCGGGCCGCCGTCGTGGCGGCCCGCGCCGACGATCGGAGCCACCAGACGGAAGCCGCCTTGCAGGCTCGGCTGGACGCCACGCGCCGGCAGCTCGACGAGGTCCGCGAGCAGCACCGCGGCTGGCGGCTCGGGCTGACGATCGCCCGGCGGTCCCCGGCCACCCGGATCGCCCGGGGCGTAGTCCGGCGGGTCCGGTCCCTGGCCCGGCGTCCGCGTCGGCCGGGGAAGTGAACCGGGACGCGCCCCCACCAGCGCATCGGCGTCCGCTAGGATCGGCACGCGCTTCCGGCCCGGCCTGCCGCGCCCGGCGCACACGGGGGGTCCGCCAAGGGACTCCAGCCCTGCCTTCGCGAGGTGACCCCGCCTCGCGCATCCCTTGAAGGAGTTCGCGTGTCCGTCGATGTCGTCATCCTTGGACTCGGTTATGTCGGGCTGCCGCTCGCCCAGGAAGCCACCCGGTCCGGACTGCGCGTACTGGGCTTCGACATCAACAGCGCCATCGTCGACTCGCTCAACGCCGGTCGTTCTCATGTCGACGACCTGTCGGACGCCGATATCGCCACCATGGTGGCGGCGGGCTTCCGGGCGACGACCGACGAGGCCGAGATCGCCTCGGCCGCTACCGCGGTGATCTGCGTACCGACGCCGTTGTCCGAGGACGGCGGACCCGACCTGGGCGCGGTCCGGGGCGCGGTCGGCTCGGTCGCCCGGAATCTGCGGCCCGGAATGCTCGTGGTGCTCGAGTCGACGACCTATCCGGGGACCACGGACGAGGTCGTCCGGCCGATGCTGGAGAAGGCCGCCGGACTGGTCGCCGGGGTCGACTTCCACCTCGCGTTCTCCCCCGAACGGATCGATCCGGGCAACAAGGAGTTCGGCGCGCACAACACGCCGAAGGTGGTCGGGGGCCACACTCCGGGGTGCACCGAGCGCGCCGCCGAGTTCTACGGACGCTTCGTCGAGACGGTCGTGCGGACCAAGGGCACCCGCGAGGCCGAGATGGCCAAGCTCCTGGAGAACACCTACCGGCACATCAACATCGCTCTCGTCAACGAGATGGCGAAGTTCTGCCACCAGCTCGGGATCGACCTCTGGGACGTCATCCGGGCCGCCTCCAGCAAGCCCTTCGGATTCCAGGCGTTCTACCCCGGTCCCGGCGTCGGCGGGCACTGCATTCCGATCGACCCCAACTACTTGAGCCACAACGTGCGGGCCAAGCTCGGCTATCCGTTCCGGTTCGTCGAGCTCGCCCAGGAGATCAACGCGACGATGCCGGCGTACGTGGCGCGGCGGGCGCAGAACCTGCTGAACGATGCGGGCAAGGCGACGAACGGCGCCTCGGTGCTGCTCCTGGGCGTGACCTACAAGCCGAACATCGCCGATCGCCGGGAATCGCCGGCCACCCCGTTGGCGCAGCGCCTGCACGGGCTGGGCGCCAAGGTGTCCTACCACGATCCTTATGTGTCGTCGTGGGAGGTTCCTGGCGTCGACGTGCTGCGGGCCGAGGACGCCGAGACGGCGGTCGCCGAGGCGGACCTGGTCATCCTGGTGCAGAACCACCGGGACTACGACGTGCAGCGGCTGGCTGGGCTGGCCAAGAAGTTCTTCGACACCCGTGGCGCGACCACTGGCGAGGACGCCCACCGGTTGTGATCCGCCTCGGTCAGGGAGCGAAGTCGAAGCGCGCCTTCGCTCCCGCCACATCCCCGTGAAGTAGGTCGGCCCAGGCCGCCACGGTCGCCACGGGGTCGGCCGTCTGGCGGATCTCGGCTTGCGCGCGCGCACCCCGATCAGCCCAGGTCGACGGGTCGGCCGAGGCCAGAACGAAGTCGGCGGCTCCGGCGACCGACGGCTGGATCCACTCAGCTGAGTAGATCTCGGACGCGCCCGGCCAGGGCCGGATCACGGGGACGGCCCGGGAGGCCATGCCTTCGGCGGCGGCCAGGTGGAAGCTCTCGATGTCGCTCGTCGACAGGACGTGGCCGACTTTCCGGTACCAGCCGGCCATGTCCCGCCCGGGGGGATCGAAGTGGACCGCGCCGCGCAGCAGCGGGTCGCGCGTGATCCGTTCGAGGCACCACCCGACGAACGCACGTTCTTCGTCGCGGGGCCACGCGTACACGTTGTCCCAAGGCATGGTGGAGCGGACCTGGAGGGTGAAGCGGGGGTCTTCCCGGCGGACCGCGGCGAGGATGTCGAGCGCGAGGTCGAACCGCTTGTTCATGAACTCGAGGCCCACGAAGCCGAGGCCGAACCGCGCGCCGGGCAGTTTGGGCCGGTCGAACCAGTCGACGTCGAGGTAGTTGGGAATGTAGACGAGCTTGTCGTCGGGCCAGCCGAGTTCCTTGCGGATGCGTGTGCGGATCGGCGGCGACACGTGGACCACCGCGTCCACGGCGTCGATGTCGATGTCCCGGGGATAGGGGCAGTCGAGCTCGTAGCGGTGGAGGCGGACGATGAGCGTCTGCCCGGGCCGCTTGTGGCGCGAGAGCCAGACGGCGCTGGGCCGGGCCCATTCCGCGAACACCGTGTCGGCCTGGGCGAGCAGGCGGCTGGTGTCGGGCGAGCGGTGGCCGAGGTAGGGCCAGGTGTCGAGGGTGAGGTCGAGGTCGTCGCGGGCGTCGAGGCGCGCGGCCAGCTCGCGGGCGAACTTGAGGTCGTAGCCGGAGACGAGGACGCGTCGTCGCGGGCGGGTGGACCCTGTGCGGACGGGCGATGTCGCGGCGATCATCCGGGCCACCGTGGCCTGTTGCCGATCTGCGGTCCAGGGTTCGGCGGGTTCCGCGGCGTCGATGGACAGCGAGCGGCCCTGATCGGCTTGGGTCCAGTCGAGGAGTGGCGCGGGCTCCCAGGTCGCGCCCTGGCCGGCCCAGCGGGCGGCGGCGAAGGAGTAGGAGCCGGCCGGTCGGCCGTGGAGAAGGTCGCGCCAGATCGCCAAGGGCGCGGCCGATTCCGGCATTCCGGTCGGCGATTCGACCAGCGCGTCCGTGGCGCAATCCGGGCAGGGGCGGTCGGCGGTCAGCGGCGGGAAGATCTCGACTCGCACCCGGGTCGCGTGCGCCGCTCGCTCGACCGACTCGCGCGCGAGCTCCGAGTCGGTCAGGAAGCCGGCGATCCGCGGTGCGATCCGGGCGATCTGGGCATCAGGCCCGGTCTCCCTCCCGGCGAGCAGTCGTTCGGCGGGCAGCGCCAATGTCCACAAGCGTTGGCCGGGGGCGCCTGCCGCCAACGCGGCCTCGGCCGCTCCGACGGATTCGGCCACGAGGAGGTCCGCACGGCTCAAGACCGTGGCGAGCTGCCGGACGGCAGTCTTCGCCCGGCGGCCCTCCCCCGTGTACGCGGTGCGCACGACCCGCGTGACGTGTTTGGCCCCCCGGTACGCGAGGCCGGCCGGGCGGCGTACGACGCGAGGCAACCGGGCGGCGCGACCGGCTCCGGGCGGGCCGAGGACCGGCGGGTCGGCCGGGACGGGCTCGACGACAGCCGTGGACAGCGTCGCTCCGGCTTCGGTCAACGCGCTGCGGAGGGAGTGCCGCCAGCAGCAGACGCCGGGTACGACAGGCCAGCTCGCATCCTGGACGAGCAGGAAGCTGTCAGCCATGCGGCGTGCCCTTTCGACGGCGGGTGGCCGCGGACAGCCGTCGGGCTGCCCGGGTCGCGGAAAGCTTAGCCACCACCGCGGCGGCGCGCAGCAGCGTCCGGACGCCGCCCACTTCGACGGTGAGCGGGGTCCACCGGCCGGCCTCGGGGCCGGGGTGGGCGTCGCCGGACAGGTCGGCCAGCACCTCCGGCGGCAGCGTACGCAGATCCACGATCCCGGCGGACCCGACCGTGCGGTGCGGTGGTGCCGGTGCGCCGAACCGGGTTCGGGCCACCGAAGCGGTGCGCGACAACGTCACCGGTCCGGCGGTGACGACAGCCGCCTCGTGGCGGTCGGCCTCCGCGAGGAGCATCGGCACGGTGCCCGGCGCGAGCCGCGCGTACGCCGGGACACGCAACAGGAAGGGCGACGGGAACACCGATTCCACCGAGTCGGCCAGCCGCACTCGTGGCTCGCCGCGATAGGTCTCCTGGATCAGCCGCTGGTCCAGGAGCGGATCGTCGAGCACGTCCCGCCGCTGGTCGGCCGGTTCGGCCGAGCCGGCGAGCACGACCCGGAGGTCCCGTTCGTCGCCGCGCAGCAGTCCGTCGACGCAGGCTCGCACGGTTTCGAGGTCGTGCCCGGCGACGTCGACGACCGCCACGACGAGCGGAGTCGTCCACGTAGGACCACCGTTGCTCCGGAGCCAGCGTGGCTGGGGCATGCGGTCGGCGAGGAACGGCCGGTTGTACCGCCGGAGTCCGTCCCCGCGCCGGGACATCGCGGTCGGCCCGACGTGCCAGGAACGCGCGGCCCGATCCGGGATGAACAGCGCGCCCGCCTGGGCCAGCCGGTACCCGAACTCGGTGTCCTCGCCCAGGTGGAGGGATCCGTCGTAGCCGCCCGCGGCGTCGTACAGCGTCCGGCTGACCGCCGTCGTCGCCCCGACGTGCGCCAGGAACGCCGTCGGGCCGGCGTCCCGCAGGTCTCGCGTACGCCGGAACAGGTCTTCGAGGTAGCCATGCGGTTCGGTGCCGTCGTCGGTGAACAACCCGGTCACCCCTGCGCGCACCTGCTCAGGCGAAAGACTCGACGGCGGAACGTCGGCGAAGCGTTTCATGCCCAGCGTCACGGCGTACGGGACGAGGTGGTGCCACCGGGCCAGCGCCTCGACGTGGTCCGGGAACAGCAGCATGTCGGCGTCGACGCGATGGAGGATCGCGCCGGTCGCCTCGTTCGCGCCGACGGAGACGGCGTACCCGGGGCCCCAGCCCTCCCCCGGCGCACGGATGAGCCGGGTGTGCTCCGGACGCAGCGCGGGCAGCCGGAGCGGGGTCGGTGAACCGTCGTCGACGACGATCACCTCGAGCAGCTCGGCCGGGTAGGTCTGCGCCGCCAGCGCGGCGAGCGTCAGATCCAGGTGGGCTTGATTCGCGTACGCCGGGATCAGGACGCTGACGGTCAACTCGGGATGCCAGCCGCCCAGCGGCGGCGGTACGCCGATCCCGGACCAGTCGTTGCTCGTCACGCGGCGGACTCCCGAGCGGACGGGCGTCCCGCCGCGAACTCCCGATAGGGCGGGCGTCCCGCCCAGCGCCGGGCCGGGTCGTGGAGGAAGTACTCCACTCCGGGGTCCCAGGTGTGCCCGTCGTCGTGGCGGGTGTAGAGGAAGCCGAATCCGTGGGTGCGGTAGACGAGGCCGCCCGCGGCGAGAACCCGGTCGAGCAGGGCGCGGTCGACCGAGCGGGACACCGGCCGCCAGCCGCCGACCTCGTCCAAGTCGCCCCGCGAGATCATCATCGTGCCGCCCGCGACGACGTCGGTATAGAGCTCGCCGCCCATCCGGCGCCGGACGGTGGTGTCGAACGGCTCCAGGTAAACGAACTCGGCGCCTTTCCCGACGACGGTTGCGCCCGAGTGCAGCCGGGCGAGCACGAGGTCCCAGATGTGCTCGGGGCCGTAGTGGTCGTCGTCGTCCACCTTGGTCACCAGGCTGCCGGAGGCCAGGCGGGTGGTCTCCGCCAGCACCTCGCCGAAGCCGGTCGCGGCCGGGAACGACGCGAGGCGTACCGGGACGGGCAGGGCCTCCAGCTGTTTGACCTGCGCAGGGGTCGGCTGGTGTCCGTGCAGCCCGACGACCAGTTCGAGTTCCGGATAGGTCTGCCCGGCCAGCGCCGCCGCGGCGGCCAGGGCGCGGTCGGGCCGCCGGCTGACCAGGATCGCCGAGACGCCGGGCAGCCGCGAACTGGTCGGATGGCGTTCGGCCGCGACCGCTCGCAGCCCCAACGCGCTCGCGTGATGCCGCAGCGCGGCACGTCGCTGCACGACGCCGTGCACCTCCCGGTCGAGCGGATCGCGGTCGCCCGGCACGTCCGTCAGGCAACCGACCAGCTCTTCGTGCAGATGTGCGCGAATCTCCAGGGGCAGTCGCGGCGCGGACAGCACCAAACCGGTCATCGCCAGTTGCGCCAGGACGCCCGCGCCGATCCGGCCCGGCGCCGGGTCTCCGGTCAGCGTCGCCAGGCCGACCTGCGCCAACGCCGCGGTCTGCCGCTCGTCCAGAGCCTCACCGGCCCGCCCCGCCACGACCACGTCCGCCCGGCCCGGCCGTCCGACCTGCCAGGTCCAGCCGTCGTCGGCCGCGCTCATCCGCAGCTCCGCGCGGGGCAAGGTCACGGATGTCTCCTGCCGGCCGCGCGGATGGGCGCCGGCCGCGTCGACGAGGACGAGCCCTTCGGTCTCGCCTCGCACCACCAAGTCGTACGCCGGAAGCGGCCCACCGTCCGGGCGACGCGCTTCGGCGGCGTGGTACGCGGGACCGATCGGTAACCAGGCGGGCCGGTCGCCGTCGACGTAGACGTCGGCGGTGAGCGTGGCGGGCAGCGGCCGGATCGGCGAGAGGACGCTCAGCGCCGCCATCAGGAGCTGCCGGGACGCGATCGGCTGAGCGACCGTCCAGCCCAGGGCTGCGGGGCCGTCGCCGTCGGGGAGGCTCATCTCCTGGCGCAGCAGGCCCGGAACGGGCGGCGTACGCCCGATCCACTGCGGCCACGGCCGAACCCACGACCGGACGGTCAGATCGATGCCCGTCACCGGCTCCGACGCTGGGGCCGAGGCCAGCCGGAGCAGCTCACCGACGGTGTCGACGACGATCGCCAACCGTCCCGATCGCACCGTCAGCCGGTCGGATTCCGTACGCCGATCGGCCCATGCGGGCAACGGCCGGGCCCGGCGCGACCGCCGTTTGACGGCCCGCAGCACATTGCGTACGCGTGCCCGCAGCGGCGTCCCCGGCAGGCGACGGACCGCCGGAGCTGGACTGTCCTCCGTCACCCGACGCGCCCCCTCGATCGAATCGGCCCTCCGCGCACGGCCGGACCGGCGCGCATGCTAACACGGCGGGCCTGGTCGACTTGGTTCTCGCGGTCCCGGGATGAGCTTCGGCGCACGGTATCGTCTGGTCCCATGTCGATCCCCTCGGATGCTGGTGACAGCATCGATCCCCAGGAGATCGCCCACGGGGGCGATGCGGCCGCGACGACGGCCGACCCGGCAGCCGACGAGGCTCCGGTTCCAGTGAAGAAGCGCCGTCGGTGGCTCCGCGTCACCTTGTGGAGTCTGGTCGTGGTCGCCCTGGTCGCCGCGGGCGGCGTGGTCGGCCTGCGCCTCTACCTGAAGTCGGTGGAGAACAAGGTGACCCGCGTCGACGCGTTCGCCGAGGTGGTGGAGTCGGAACGGCCGACGAAGCCGCCGGAGGCCACCAAGGCGATGAACATCCTGATCCTGGGCAGCGACTCGCGGAATCCCGACCTCGACGGGTCCCGGACCGACACCATCATGCTGGCCCACGTCACGACCGATCACTCGGCGGCACAGGTCGTCTCGATCCCGCGCGACACGTGGCTCGACATCCCGCGGACGTCGACCGGCCGGGGCGGGGTGAAGGCGAAGATCAACGCAGCGTTCGCCTGGGGCGGCATCCCGCTGATGGTGCGGACGGTGGAGCAGTACTCGAAGGTGCGCATCGACCATGTCGTCGTCATCGACTTCGAGGGCTTCGCCAAGGTCGTCGACACGCTGGGCGGCATCGACGTGAACGTGGAGAAGAACTTCACGTCGATCCACCCGCCCTACCGGAAGTTCTCGGCCGGGATGCAGCACCTGAACGGCGCCGAGGCGCTCGACTACTCGCGGCAGCGCAAACAGTTCGCCAACGGCGACTTCTCCCGGATCCAGCACCAGCAGCAGGTCATCAAGGCGATTCTCGCCAAGGCGACCAGCGCGGGCATCCTGACCGATCCCGGCAAGCTCAACGGCTTCCTGACCGCCACCGCCAGCGCGATCTCGGCCGACAAGGACTTCGACCTGTTCGGCACGGCGATGGGGCTACGCGGAATCCCGAGCAGCAAGGTCCGGTTCATCACGAACCCGACCACCGGCACTGGTTGGGAGGGCAGTCAGAGCGTGGTGTACGCCAACAAGCCGGTCGCCGCCACGCTCTTCGCCGCGATCAACAACGACACCGCCGCGACCTGGCAGCCGCCGAAGTCGTGACGGTGTCTCCCGGCCGTACGACGGCCCTCAGACCGCCTCGGGGAACCAGAGCTTGATCTCGCGCTCGGCCGACTCCGTCGAGTCCGAGGCGTGCACCAGGTTCTCCCGGTTGGACAGCGACAGGTCGCCCCGGATCGTGCCGGCCGCGGCGGCCCGTCCGTCCGTCGCGCCGACGAGAGTACGCACGACGCTGATCGCCTCGTCGCCGGAGATGATCGCCGCGAGCAGCGGACCCGAGGTCATGAACTGCTTCAGTGGCGGGTAGAACGCCTTGGTCACGTGCTCCGCGTAGTGCGCGTCGGCGAGGTCGGCGTCCATCGTGCGCAGCACCAGCGCGTCGATCTCGAGCCCCTTACGCTCGAACCGGCTGATGATCTCCCCGACCAGCCCTCGGCGTACCGCGTCCGGCTTGATCAGTACGAGCGTGCGCTCGGCCACGAGCTTTCCTCCTGGGTTTTCCGGCTGCGCCCTTTGTGAGCGTGGTTCATCAGCAGACTACCGACCGAGCCGGGCAAGCCACCGTGAACCCCCGATCAGCCACACCCGATCGGCCCTTCCCCAGGCCGCGACGCCCCCCTATGTTTACTTCAAGACGCCGACTTCCCCCGCTGTGGCACGATCGGGTCGTTGGGGGACGCGGGTCGCCGGGGAGGGACGAAACGTGGCAAACGGCCAGCGGAAGAAGATCGGGGCAGTACGCGCGACCGGCGCGGTGGCCTTGGGTTCGCTCGGGGTCTTCACCGCGATGGCCGGGCTCGGCCTGACGAGCTGGCCGTTGGGCG
Organism: Hamadaea sp.; assembly: GCA_013361475.1. GTDB lineage: Bacteria > Actinomycetota > Actinomycetes > Mycobacteriales > Micromonosporaceae > Hamadaea. The sequence continues at coordinate 6,308 of JABFYB010000709.1, read as the reverse complement.
CCGTCGGGGTCGCGATGGTGATCCTGGCCGTCGCCCTCATGCTGACGTCGTCGTTCCGCGGAGCCGACCGGGCGTTCGTCGTCGGCACCGCGCACGTGCTGGAGGCGACCGAGCCGCCCGCGACGCTGACGCATGGCCGCATCGAGATGCACCTGCAGATCGAGGCGCCCGGCCATCCGCCGGCGTCGGTGCGCGTACGCGATCCGCGGGTGCCGGTGGCGAAGTGGCCCGCCGTCGGCGACGTGCTGCCGATCCGGGTGGCGGTCGACGACATCCGCCGCGTCCGGGTCCTCTGGGACGAGATCCTCACCCATACGCAGCGCTACCAGGACGACGCCTACTCCGAGTACGAGGGCCTCATCGACGACGAGGGGCCGCTTTACGACGACCGGTCGGGGCACCAGGCCGGGCCGATGCGGTTCGAGGACTACGACGAGGACGACCGCGACGATTTGGCCGGCTACCGCGACTCCGATCTGGCCGAGGAGGTCGCCGCCGCCCGGGCCGCCCAAGGGCCGCCGGCCTACGACGAGGGGCCGGAGGGGCCGGACCTGCCGCATCGGCGGCGTCCCAGCCCTCGTCCCCGGACCGAGCGCCGCGACGAAGCACGCGAAGAGGCGGCCGACGGTGCGAGCGGGACCACGCAGGTGCTGGAGGGCCAGATCATCGAAGGCCCGGACGCACCTCTGCGGGTGGACATCATCGACTTCTCCGAGGCGACCCCGTCGGCCCTGGGCGACCTGCCGCCGAATCCGCGGACCAGTCCTGAGGACGGCGGCTTCCTCGGGCGCACCGAGCCGCCGGTGGACCCCATCCCGGCGTACTCCGCGCGCGGCGGCGGTTCCGTGAACGCCGTCGGAGTGACCTTGCTCGTCGCCGACGTGGCTCGGTCGGTCGCGTTCTACCGTGACCTGCTCGGCTTCGACGAGATCGACAGCGGCCACGGCAACGCCGTGTTGTCCTCCGGGGACACCCGCATCGTGCTGCGCCGGGCCGAGGACCTGACCGCGGGCAATCGCCGCCTGACGCACCTGAACCTGGAGGTCGACGACCTCGACCGGGTGCACTCCGACCTCGTCGAGAAGGGCGTCACGTTCACGTACGCCCCGCGCGTGGTCAACCGGGGCGAGCGCCTGGAACTGTGGGCGGCCGCCTTCCGCGACCCGGACGGGCACGCGGTGAACCTGACGCAGTGGCGTTCCCGCCACTGAATCGGCGGATCAGGACAGGATCTGGCGGCGTACCTTGAGCACGTAGAGCCAGGCGAGCCCGAAGGTCACGCCGACCGCGGCGATCATCCAGTGCGCGAGCCCACCCACGATGAGCGCGAGCTGCAGCGCCCCGGCGGCGTGCCAGGCCCAGGGCCGGCCCATCATCCCGACGAGGGTGAAGGCCACCACAGCGGCCACGATCAGGATGATGATCGCCGCAGTGGGGTGCCCGGTGCCGAGCATCCGGATGGGGGCGATGCCGAGCAGCAGGGTGATGCCTTCGAGCGACAGCGCCGCCGCGCCGAGCCCGCGTACGGCTTTCTCCGGGTTGCGCAGTCCGGACGGTTTGACCTCGGTCATCGCTTCAACAGCCTCCGGGCGTCGGCCACGGTCACGACCGAGCCGGTGATGAGCACGCCGACCCCGCTGAGCGGGCCGTCCTGATCCTCCTCGGCCAGGACGACCGCCTCCGAGATCGCGTCGGGCAGGTCGGGGACGACGTGGACGCGGTCCTCGCCGAAGATCTCGGCGGCCAGGTCGCCGAGCTGATCGGGAGCCATCGACCGGGGCGACGAGTTGCGGCTGACCACGATCTCGTCGAGCACCGGCTCCAGCAACTCCAGGACGCCCTGCACGTCCTTGTCGGCGAACGCGGCCACCACGCCGACGAGCCGATGGAAGGTGAACTCCTCGGTCAACGCCGCCACGGTGGCGGTCATCCCGTGCGGGTTGTGCGCGGCGTCCAGCAGGATCGTCGGCGCACTGCGTACGCGCTCCAGCCGGCCGGGCGAGCTGGCCGTGGCGAACCCCTCCCGGACCAGTTCGACGTCGAGCTGCTTGACCTTGCCGCTGCTCGCCCCGGCACCGAGGAACGCCTCGACCGCGGCGAGCGCCACGGCGGCGTTCTGCGCCTGGTGCGCGCCGTGCAACGGGATGAAGACGTCCTCGTAGACCCCGCCGAGACCCTGCAGTGTGAGCACCTGGCCGCCGAGCGCCACGTTCCGCTGGATCACGCCGAACTCCAGGCCCTCGCGGGCGATGGTCGCGCCCACCTCGGCACAGCGCTCCAGGATCGGCTCCAGGGCCTCCTCCGGTTGCTGCGCGCAGATCAGGGTCGATCCGGCGTGGACGATCCCGGACTTGGCGAGCGCGATGTCGTAGATCGTGTCGCCCAGCCACTCGGTGTGGTCGAGACCGATCGGCGTGATCACCGTGACGCCCGCCTGCAGAACGTTCGTCGAGTCGTCCGCACCGCCGAGGCCGACCTCGACGACGCCGACGTCCACCGGAGCGTCGGCGAAGGTGGCGAAGGCCAGCGCCGTGGTCATGTCGAAGTAAGTCAGCGGCTCGTCGTTGCGGGCGTCGAGCAGCTGCGCGACCGGCGCGACCTCGTCGTAGATCCGCGTGAACCGCTCCTCGTCGACCGGCTCGCCGTCGAGGCTGATCCGCTCCCGCACCGTCTCCAGGTGCGGGCTCGTGTACCGCCCGGTGTGCAGGCCGTAGGCCCGCAACAGGCTGTCGATCATCCGGGCCGTCGACGTCTTGCCGTTCGTGCCGGTCAGGTGGATCGACGGGTACGCCCGCTGCGGACTGCCGAGCACGTCGAGCAGTTCGGTGATGCGCCCGAGATCGAACACCATCCGGGTGAAGCCGCGTGACTCCAGCTCCGCCTCGGCGGCCCGCATCTGCTCCTGCACTTCGTCGCTCATGATCTCCCCGTCAGCTAGGCAGAGCAGCCAGCGCGGCATCGATCCGCGCGAGGTCGGACTCGGCCGCCGCCAGCCGCTGCTCGATCTTGGCGACCACCTCGGCCGGAGCCTTCGCGGTGAACGCCTCGTTGCCCAGCTTCGCCCGGCACTGCGCGGCCTCCTTCTCGGCGGCCGCCCGGTCCTTGGTCAGCCGCGCGCGCTCGGCGGCGACGTCGATGCTGCCCCGAGTGTCGAGCGCGACCGTCACACCACCGGCGACGGTCAACGTCGCCGTCGCGGTGAACCCGTCGGCGGCGTGCTCCAGGCGTACCAGCGAGAAGATCAGATCCTCGTGGCCGCTGATGCCCACGGTCTCGAGCCCCGCGAGCGTCGCCGCCACCCGCTGACCGGGCTTGAGGCCCTGGTCGGCCCGGAACCGCCGCACCTCGGTGACCACCCGCTGGAGGGCCGCCACCTCGGCCTCGGCCGCGTCGTTCACCAGGCCGGGCTCGACGGCCGGCCAGGTCTCCGAGACGACGGTCGCCCGGCGGGTGAGCGCGGACCACAGTTCGTCGGTGACGAACGGAATGACCGGGTGCAGCAGCCGCAGCAGCTGGTCGAGGACATGGCCGAGAACCCGACGAGTACGCTCCGCCGCCTCGCCGCCGCCCGTGAGCACCGGCTTGGCCAGCTCGACGTACCAGTCGCAGACGTCGTCCCAGGCGAAGTGGAACAGCGCGTCGCACGCCTTGGCGAACTCGAAGCCGTCGAAGTGCTCGTCCACCTCGGCGATGGTGTGCTGCAGCCGGGACAGGATCCACTTGTCCACAGCGGACAGCTCGGTCGGCAGCGGCCCTTCGACGGTCGCCCCGTTGAGCAGCGCGAACCGGGTGGCGTTCCACAGTTTGTTGCAGAAGTTGCGGGAGCCCTGCACCCACTCCTCGCTGACGGCCACGTCCGAACCCGGGTTCGAGCCGCGGGCCAGGGCGAACCGGGTGGCGTCCGCGCCGAAGCGGTCCATCCAGTCCAGCGGGTCGACCACGTTGCCGAACGACTTCGACATCTTCTTGCCGTACTGGTCCCGGACCATGCCGTGCAGGGCAACCACGTCGAACGGCTGCTTGCCGTCCATCGCGTAGAGCCCGAACATCATCATCCGGGCGACCCAGAAGAAGAGGATGTCGTAGCCGGTGACCAGGACGCTCGTCGGGTAGAACTTGGCCAGCTCGGCGGTGGGCTCGGGCCAGCCGAGCGTGGAGAACGGCCACAGCGCGCTGGAGAACCAGGTGTCGAGGACGTCGTCGTCCTGCTTCCAGCCGTCGCCGGACGGCGGCTGCTCGTCCGGCCCGACGCAGACGACCTCGCCGGCCGGGCCGTACCAGACCGGGATCCGGTGACCCCACCACAGCTGCCGCGAGATGCACCAGTCGTGCATGTTGTCGACCCAGGCGAAGTAGCGCTTGGCCAGCTCGACCGGCTCGATGCGGACCCGGCCGTCGCGGACGGCGTCCCCGGCGGCCTTGGCGAGCGGGCCGGTGTTGACGAACCACTGCAGCGACAAGCGGGGCTCCACAGTGGTCTTACACCGGGAGCAGTGGCCGACGGCGTGCACGTAGGGGCGCTTCTCGGCGACGATTCGGCCCTGCTCGCGCAGCGCCGCCACGATCGCCGGGCGCGCCTCGAAGCGGTCGAGGCCCTCGAACGGCCCGTGCGCCGTGATGACGCCCCGCTCGTCCATGATGGTCAACGACGGCAGCGAATGCCGCTGGCCGATCTCGAAGTCGTTGGGATCGTGCGCCGGGGTCACCTTGACCGCGCCGGTGCCGAACGCCGGGTCGACGTGCTCGTCGGCCACGATCGGAATCCGGCGCCCGGTGAACGGCAACTCCACCTCGGTGCCGATCAAGTGCTGGTAGCGCTCGTCGTCGGGGTGCACGGCCACGGCGGTGTCGCCGAGCATCGTCTCCACCCGGGTCGTCGCCACGACGATGGCGTCGTCGCCGTCCCCGCTGAGCTGCTGGTCCGGCTCCCGAGAGGAGCCGTAGCGAATCGAGACCAGCTCGCCCTCGTCGTCGGAGTGCTCCACCTCGATGTCCGAGAGCGCCGTGAGACAGCGCGGGCACCAGTTGATGATCCGCTCGGCCCGGTAGATCAGGCCGTCGTCGTAAAGGCGCTTGAAGATCGTCTGCACCGCGCGGGACAGACCGTCGTCCATGGTGAACCGCTCACGGCTCCAGTCGACCGAGTCGCCCAGCCGGCGCATCTGACCGAGGATCGCGCCGCCGGACTCCGCCTTCCAGTCCCAGACCTTCTGAACGAACGCCTCGCGGCCGAGGTCATGCCGGGACAGACCGTCGGCGGCGAGCTTGCGCTCGACGACGTTCTGCGTCGCGATGCCGGCGTGGTCCATGCCGGGCAGCCACAACGTCTCGTAGCCCTGCATCCGCTTGCGGCGGACGATGGAGTCCTGGATCGTGTGGTCGAGTGCGTGACCGATGTGCAACGATCCGGTCACGTTCGGCGGTGGGATGACGATGGTGAACGGAGGCTTGTCACTCGCGGCGTCGGCGCGGAAATGCCCCTCGGAGACCCACTGCTCATATCGGCGTTGCTCCACCTCACCAGGCTGGTACGCGGCGGCGAGCTCAACGGTCGAGGGGGTGTTCTGGGCAGTCTCGGTCACCAGGTCAGTCTACGGACCGGCTCGGTACGCCCGACCGCGGCGGTGGCCCCAGAGCGCTGAGACCGTTTACGATCGCCCGGCACCCCCGAAAAGGAGCCAAACCGTGACCTACCCCTCCGGCGGCTCGCAGCCGTCCTCCTGGTTCGAGCGCGATCGCGCCGAGCAGGGACCCGCCGGATACCGGCCGCAGCACGGCTACCCGCCGTCCGACGGTGACGGTGACCGACCGCGTGACCCGTACGCCCGCCTCAACGACCTGAACGACGGCCAACCGGATTCGAGCTATCAGGACCAGCGCACCGCCGAATACCCCCGCCAGGTCTTCCCGCGTCAGACGTACGCCGACGACCCCCAGCCGTCGGCCCCGACGACGCCGGCTGCGACGATGCCGACGCCGGCACCCGCCGCCGACGAACCCGCGCGCCGCAGACGGACCGGTCTGAAGATCTTCCTCGCGGCGGCCGTCGTGCTCGTCCTCGGCGGCGGCGTCGCCGGATACGTCTTCGGCAAACCGATCATGGCGGAGTACCCCGCCACCGTCTCCGCGCCGGAGACCATCGCCGGATTCCCGCGATCCACCTCGGCCGAGCTGAAGGCGATCGGCGACCAGATGGACAGCGACCTGCGGCAGGGCGCCGGGTTCAAGACGACCGCCGCCGGGGTCTACCACAAGGAGACCGACGCCCAGCAGAAGATCGTCATGATCTTCGCGGGCAGCAAACTCAT
>JABFYB010000521.1 GCA_013361475.1 Hamadaea sp. | reverse complement strand
GACGCCCTTGAGGAGCTGGCGGGCCATCACGATCCGCTGCACCTGGTTGGTGCCCTCGTAGATCTGGGTGATCTTGGCGTCCCGCATCATGCGCTCGACCGGGAAGTCCTTGGTGTAGCCGTACCCGCCGAGCACCTGGACCGCGTTGGTGGTGATCTCCATGGCGGCGTCGGAGGCGAAGCATTTGGCGGCCGCGCCGTAGTAGGTGAGGTCGGGCGCGTTGCGCTCGGAGCGCGCGGCGGCGGCGTACGTCAGCTCCCGGGCGGCGGTGAGCTTCATGCCCATGTCGGCCAGCAGGAACTGGAGTCCCTGGAAGTCGGCGATCGGCTTGCCGAACTGCTTGCGCTCCTGGGCGTACGCGAGGGCGGCGTCGAGCGCGCCTTGGGCGATGCCGATGGCCTGGGCCGCGATGGTGACGCGGGTGTGGTCGAGCGTACGCATGGCGGTGGCGAAGCCGGTGCCCTCCGCGCCGATGATCCGGCCGAGCGGGATGCGGACGTTGTCGAGGTAAACCTCGCGCGTGGGGGAGCCCTTGATGCCGAGTTTGCGCTCGGGCGCGCCGAAGCTGACTCCGGCGTCGGACTTCTCGACCACGAACGCGGAGATGCCTCGCGTTCCGCTGTCGGCCGAGGTCTTGGCGAAGACGGTGTAGTACTCCGAGACGCCCGCGTTGGTGATCCAGCGCTTGACCCCGTTGAGCACCCAGTGGTCGCCGTCGCGTTCGGCCCGGGTCGTCATGCCGGCCGCGTCGCTGCCCGCCTCCGGCTCGGAGAGGCAGTAGGAGAACATCGCGTCGCCTCGGGCGACCGCGGGCAGGTACTGCTGCTTCAGCTCGTCCGAGCCGGCCAGCATCACCGGCAGGCTGCCGAGCTTGTTCACCGCCGGGATCAGGGAGCTGGCGGCGCAGGCGCGCGCGACCTCCTCGATCACGATCGCGGTGGCGAGCGCGTCGGCTCCCGCCCCGCCGTACTCGGCCGGGATGTGCGGGGCGTGGAAGTCGGCGGCGCGCAGCGCGTCGTAGCTGGCCTGCGGGAACTCGCCGGTCTCGTCGGCGGCCGCCGCGTGCGGGGCGACCTTGTCCGCGCAGAGGTCGCGGACGGCCTCGCGGATGGCGACGTGCTCCTCGGAGAGCTGGTAGAGATCGAAAGACACGATGCCTCCGTGAGGTCTTCCCAAGGGGTTTGCTTCTGTTACTCATGGGTAGCTTGGACGGAACTAGCCTAAACGAGGACTCAGGTTTCCGGCGAACCCGCCCGTCCCGTAGGCTTCCTCGGGCGTCGGGGCGGGCGTACGCTCGCAACGGCCTGAAAACGGCAACTTTCGGCGTTCCTGGCGACGTCTAGCGATGCAGTGTGATGTTGGAGACGGGAGAATGAAGGCGTGACGAACCCAGTGCAGGGCACGTATGTGCCGACGGTCACAGTCACTCCGCCCTCGGGTGCCGCCCGGCCCCGGTTGACCTTCATCGGTGTCGGCTACCTCGGCGCCACTTACGCGATCTGCTACGCCGAACTCGGCTACGAGGTGCTGGCCGTCGACGTCGACCCCAAGCGGGTCGAGGATCTGTCGCGCGGCGAGATGCCGTTCCACGAGCCCGGACTCGACGAGCTGCTGAAGCGCAACCTGGCCGCCGGCCGCCTGCGCTTCACCACCTCCTATCAGGAGGCGGCCGACTTCGGCGACGTCCACTTCATCTGCGTCGGCACTCCCCAGCGGCTCGACGGCATGGGCGCGGATCTGCGCTACGTCGAATCCGCCGTGGTGCCGCTGGCCCAGAACCTGACCCGCAAGGCCCTGATCGTCGGCAAGTCCACCGTCCCGGTCGGCACCGCCGAGTGGGTCGAGCGTCTCGTCGAGAAGCACGCCGACCCGTCGCTGGGCATCGAGGTCGCCTGGAGCCCGGAGTTCCTGCAGGAGGGCTACGCGGCCGACGACGTCATGCGGCCGAACCGCGTCGTGTGGGCCGCCAAGACCGAGTGGGCGACCGCGATGCTGCACGCCGCCCACAAGGGCGTCTTCGACCTGGCCTCCACCGAGGACCGCGAGGTCCCCGTGGTGGCGACCGACTTCGCGACCGCCGAGCTGGTCAAGGTCGCGGCGAACGCCTTCCTGGCCACCAAGATCTCGTTCATCAACGCCATGGCCGAGGTCTGCGAGGTGGCCGGGGGCGACGTCACGCACCTGGCCCGCGCGCTCGGCTTCGACCCCCGGATCGGCAACCGGTTCCTCCAGTCCGGCGTCGGCTTCGGCGGCGGCTGCCTGCCCAAGGACATCCGGGCGTTCCAGGCGCGTGCTCAGGAGCTGGGCGCGGGCGAGGCGCTGCGGTTCCTGCACGAGGTCGACCTGATCAACCTCCGTCGCCGGGCCAAGGTCGTCCAGCTCGCGGCCGAGCTGCTCGAGCGTCGTCCCGGCCCGGCCGGTCCGGACCTGTCCGGCGCGCGGATCGCGGTGCTGGGCGCGACCTTCAAGTCCAACACCGACGACGTCCGGGACTCGCCGGCCCTGGCCGTCGCCGGGATGCTCGCCGAGGCCGGGGCCGACGTGCGCGTCTATGACCCGCAGGGCACGGAGAACGCCCGCAAGGTGCACCCCGAGCTGGCGTACGAGAAGTCGCTGGGCGAGGCGGTCACCGAGGCCGAGCTGGTGTGCGTACTCACCGACTGGGCGGAGTTCCGCAACGCCGACCCGGTGTCGCTCGGCGAGCTGGCCGGTCAGCGCAAGATCATCGATGGCAAGAACTGCCTGGACGCCGCCACGTGGACGGCGGCCGGTTGGACCTACCGGGGTCTCGGCCGCCCGGCCGTCGGCTGAACGGTGCGTCACCGGTAACAGTTTGATCACTCAGCGCAGAGTCGCCCCCCAGATTGTGGGGCGGCTCTGTCGCATTCATGGCTAAAAGGGACTGTACAGCCCTCGCTGCGACCGGGCATGCTGGCTTCAACCGGCATGACCGCTTCGGAGGTGTTCCCTTGGAACAGTCCCCATGCTCGATGTGTGGCAGGCTGCGGGATCCTCTCCAGCGCTGCCCCCACTGCGGCAACACCCCCGAGGTGCTGGAGGCCGAACTCGCCCGGGTCAACAAGGCGATCGCCGACCTCAACACGCAGGACATGGGGCTGGTCTCCCAGCGCAAGAAGCTGAGCCAGCAACTCCAGGCCGCGATGCATCAGCGCAACCTGCTGTCCCACGCCGTACAGAAGCAGCAGGCCAAAGCGCAGGCGCCGCGGCAGCGGCGGTTCGGGCGAAAGCCCGAGGAGCCGACCACCGCGCCGACTCCACCTCCGACGACCCCACCGACGCAGAAGGCCGCACCTGGTCGCCCACCCGGTGGTACGCCCAACCGCCCACCCGGCCCGGCTGCTTCGCGCCCGGCCGCCGCCACCGGCGGCCGACCGCCGGGCGCTCCCCGGCAGCGGGTCGCCCCGTTGCAGACCCCGCCGCCGGAGACCTCTCCGCGTACGGTGCAGAACGTCCTGCTGATCCTCGGTGGACTGATGATCGGCGTGGCGGCCGTCGTCTACGCCGCCTTCGCCAGCGGGCTGCGCGCCGGGGGTGGTCTGCTCGTCCTCAGCCTCGTCACGGTCGCCATGCTCGTCTCGGCGTTCCTGCTCATCCGCGTACGCCTGGTGTCGACGGCGGAGACGCTGACCACGGTCGGGCTGCTGCTCCTGCCGGTGGACGGATACCTGCTGGCCCAGTTGCCGCCGATCGCCACCTCGTCGGCGTCGTGGTCGCAGATCGCCGGGGCGGTGTTCGCCGTCACCGCGCTCATCTCTCTCGTGATCCATCGCGTCACACTGCTCAGTTCGGCTCGGTACGGCGTGGTGCTGTTCTTCCAGCCCGTGTTGCCGCTTTTGGCGTACGACTGGATCAAAGGCCCGGCCGGGCTGGCCCTGATCTTCGCCGTGCTGGCCTTGGGCAACGCGGTGGTCGCGCGCGCGGTCGAGCTGTCGCACCGCGAGCCGCTCCAGATCGGCGGTGAGCACCCGATCCGCCACCCGCAGGTGCTGGAAGGCGCGTGGTCGAGCTTCTGGCTGCGCGAGCTGGCGTGGGGCCTGCACGGCGTGGCCGTGCTGGCCGGTGTCTCTTATGGACTTGTCGCGACCTGGCAGGCGACCGACGCGCCCTCCGCCGCCCGGGGTGGCGCGACGCTCCTGCTCTCCTGCGTGATCGGGCTCCTCGGCGCGCTGATGGTGCGGACCAAGCCGTTGCCGGATCTGGCCGCCGGTGCGCTGACCATGGCCTGGATCGTCGTGGCCGGCCGGGTCGCGTCGTTGGCCGCGCCGGGGCAGACGCTGCTCGTGCTGGCGGGTGCGTTGGTCGTGACCGGGCTCGCCATCCGGGTGATTCCGGCGTCGGCCCGGCGAGGACCCCAGATCGCGTCCACAGTGGCCGTCGCCGCCGTCGGCGCGTTCGTCTTGGGCCAGGCGGTACGCGCGGCGCTCGGCCCGATCCGCGCGGGCCTGCCGATCTGGAACGGCCGTACGCCCGAGGACTACCAGGCGATCCTGCACAGTGCCGGTTCGGGCGCGGGTGCGTCGCTGGTCGGCACGGTCGCGCTGGCTGCCGTCGCGGCCGGACTGGCGTTGCCACCGTCGTTCCGCCGGGAGGTCGCGGTGGGCGGCGCGGCCCTGGCCGGACTGGCCGCGCCCGCGTCGTTGCTGCTCACGCCGTCGGCGACGCTGTGGGTGCTGACCGCGGTGGCGGTCGGCATCGCGGCCGTCGGCATCGGCGTCGGTTCGGTGCAGGTGTCGTCGCGGCCCGATCGGCCGGAACAGTCCGATGTCGAGAGTGAGGAGGAGGCACCGGCTCCGGCGGAGCAACGGCCGCAGAGCGCGTTCGCCCGATTCCTGTCGCCCCGCTCGGGCAAGCTCGCCGATCAATGGTTCGGCGCGCCCGAACCGCAGCGGGCGATTCCCGGCGGCGGCCTCGGAGCGACGACTCCGCGATCCGCGCGGGCGCACGCGATCGCGGCGGCGGTGGTCGGAGTGGTGGCCATCGTGGCCTCCCTGACCGGTCCGGGCGCGACCGCCGGGGTGCTCGCCGCGATCACCGCCGCGGGCGTGATCCTCGCGTTGGCGCAGCGGATCCTGCCCAGCCCGGAGGCTCGGGCCGGGCGTGCCGTGCCACGCCGGCCGGTCACCCAGATCATCGGCGACACGTGCGCGGGAGCCGCCGCCTTCGCCGCGCCGTCCGCCGTCGCCGCCACCATCGTCAGCCTCGCGCCGGGTGTGCTGCCGTCGGTGCCGCTGATCGCGGCGGCGCTGACCGCCAGCGGCACCCTCGGCTATGTGGCGATCCGTCAGGTGGCCCACCGCGAGATCGGGCTGCCGATCGCGATCGGCAGCGGTCTCGGCGCACTCGTCATCACGCTGGCGACGTTCGGGGCCAAGGGCGCGGGGTTCGCCGACACCCTGGTCGCCACGCTGCTCCTCGTCGCCGCGGTGCTCCTGATCCTGAGTTCCTCCATCGACTCCGGGATCCGGGCCGACCGGATGTACGACGGGGCCGACTACGCCGCCGCCATGGTGGTCGCGGGTGCGATCGCGGCGGTCACGCGCGGCGTCTCCCTCGTGCTGCCGGACAGCTGGCTGGTCGCGGCGGCCTTGATGGTGCTCGCGGCGGCGGCCGGCATCCGGTCGATGCCGCCCGACTGGCGGCGCGGACCGGTGCTCGGCGCCAGCGCGGCCGGGCTGGTCGTCCTGCTGATCGCGGGGTATCCGGCGCTGATCGGCGGGCTCCAGGCGGTCACCGTCGAAGGTGGACTGTGGAGCGGGGATCTCGCGTCGACCGCAGTTGCCGAATCGGACCTGGGTTGGCAGGGGCCGCTCGCGCTCCTCGCGCTCGCGGGCGCGGCGGCGATCGGGATGCCCCGGCCGCGCAACTACGACGCTGCGGCGGTCTGCGTCGGGCTGGCCACCGTCGGCACCCCCGCCGCGTTGCACTGGCCGTGGTGGTCCCCGGTCGTCCTGGGCCTGGTCATCGCGGCCGCGTACGCCATCTCGGCGCCGGTCGCGAAGGACCCCCGAGCCGCGTACGCCCGCATCGCGGTGGCCATCGCGTTGGCGTTCTACGCCGTCGGAGCAGCCCTCGTACGCCCCTGGACGACGGCGGCGGCGTTGGGCGTACTGGCGTTGGTGAGTCTGGTGGTGCTGGCGTTGTCGGCGTACCAGCACGCGACGACCGCCGTCGGCACCGTCCGGACGTCGCATCTCGGCACGGTCGGCGGCATCGGCACGGTCGGCGTCCTGCTGGCCGCCCCGGCGGCGGTTGCGGTGCTGGCATACATGGTCCACGGAGGACAACCGGACACGCGGCAGATCGTGTTGACCGCCTCGCTCGCCACCGTCTCGGTCGGGCTGGCGTTGGCCGGGGCCGCCCGGAAGGTGATCGCGGGCTACCTCGGCTGGGTCACCGTCGGCGTCAGCGTCGCGGGGACCGCCATCGCGATCGGTGAGATCACCGGTCCCCGGCCCACCGGCGTCTTCGCCGCCACGGCGGTGCTGCTGGCCGTCCTGTCCGAGCTGCTGCGGGCGCCCACCGTCACGCGGGAACGCCCGCTGTCGCGGCTCTGGAGCCAGGCGCGCGACCGGTGGCGGCTGCCCGACTATCCGGCGGCCGGTGCGTTCGCCGCGGCGGCGTTGCCCGCGCTGCTCGCGGTCGTCGCCCTCTGGCCGCTCCTCGTGGCCGCGCTCACCAAACCGTTCCAGACCGTCGGCCACATCTGGGCTGGCGTACCGGAGGCGACGGCCACCGCGGCGTCCGCGACCGGCCCCAGCGCCGCCTTGACCGCGCTGCTGCTCACAGCGGCGGCTGGCCTGGCCGCGGTCGGCTTCGGCGGTGGGGCCAACCGGGCCGTCGCCCGGATCACGCCGGTCTTCGCGCTCGCTCTCTTGATCATTCCGTACGCCTTGCGTCTGAGCTGGAACTCGGCGGTCCTCGCCGGGCTGACCGTGTTCACGGTGTGCATGCTGGGCGTGGCGCTCACCGAACCGCCCACCGACGCGGAGAGCGACCGCTCGCTGCGTACGGCGCGGGTGGCGATCGTCCTCATGGGACTGATCGGGGGCAACGCCGGCCTGGCGGGCGCGCTGGCGACGCCGGAGATGACGATCTTCACCTTCGGCGGCGCGGTCGCCGTCGGAGCCACCGCCGCTCTCGGTGGGAAGACGCAATTGGCCCGCATCCTCGGCTGGCTCGGCGCGGCCGTCGCGGGCGAGCTGTTCATGATGTCGGTCAGCCTGCATCTGGGCCTTACGCGGTTCTGGACCGCGCTCGGCGTACTCGCCGTCGGCGCGGTCCTCATCATCGGTGCGGCGCTGCTGCCCCGGTTCGCCAAGCGGGAGGCCCGGCCGGAGGCGGCCGCGGTCGAATGGGCCGGCCACTTCGCGGCGCTCATCGCGCTCGTGCTCGCCCTCGAGTCGCCCGTCACCGTCGGGGTCCTGCTCGCGGCGTGGAGCGCCGTCCTCGGCATCGCCGCCGGGCGGCCGACGCACACCGAGAACCAGCGACGGGCGTACTTCTGGGCCAGCGCGGGATCGGCCATCGCCGCGTGGTGGCTGTTCGCCCAGAACGCGCAGGTCGCCCAGCCGGAGGCGTACACGTTGCCGTTCGCCCTCGTCGTGCTGCTCGTCGGCGCGATCGAGCTGCGGCGGCGGCCGGACCTGGGCTCGCGGGCGGCCTTCACGCCGGGGCTGGTCGCGGCGTTCGGGCCGACCCTCGTCCTGGTGCTGGTCAAGACCGACCCGGTGCGGGAGGGCATCCTGCTCGTCGCGGCGGTCGCGACGGTGATCTACGGCTCGATGAAACGCGAACGAGCGCCGATCGAGGTCGGCACCATCGTCGCGATCATCACGGCATTGCACGCGTTGACGCTGGCCTTCAGCGCCTGGGTGATCATGATCCCGCTCGGCATCCTCGCCCTGGTGCTGGGCGCCAACAGCGAACGCCGCCGGCGCCTCAGCGAAGGCCTCCAGAAGATGCGCTGACTTCTGTGCGCGCCGGCCCTTGTGAGCGCTGGATCAGGGTTCCCGGTCGAATCTTGCATCAAGATTCGACCCAGAACCCTGATCCAGCGTCGAGGGTCTGCAGCGATCAGGAGTGGGGGCGTTCCCGCGCCAGCTTCTCGAACGCGCTCAGCGACTCGGGGTTGGCCAACGCACCCTTCGCCGCCGCGCGGTCGACCGGCGTACCAGTCAGGATGCGTTTGACCGGGACCTCGAGCTTCTTCCCGGACAGGGTGCGCGGCGCGGCCGTGACCTGGTAGATCGCGTCCGGGATGTGCCGGGGCGAGAGCGCGGTACGCAGCTCCCGCGCGATCTTCGCGCGCAGCGTGTCGTCGAGCTCCAAGCCGTCGGAGAGCACGACGAAGAGTAGGAGTTCGCCCGCGCCTCCCTCGGTGTCCTCCAGGTGGACGACGACCGAGTCGACGACCTCGTCCAGCGCCTCGACCACGGAGTAGAACTCGGCCGTGCCGAGCCGGACCCCGCCGCGGTTGAGGGTGGCGTCGGAGCGCCCGGTGATGACGCAGCTGCCGTGGTCGGTGATGGTGACCCAGTCGCCGTGCCGCCAGACGCCGGGGAACACGTCGAAGTACGCCTCCCGGTAGCGGCTGCCGTCGTCGTCGCCCCAGAAGCCCACCGGCATGCTCGGCATCGGTGCCGAAATGACGAGTTCACCCAGCTCGCCGAGCACCGGCTTACCCGTCGGGTCGTACGCCTCCACCCGCGAACCCAGGCAGCGAGCAGCGATCTCGCCCTCGTAGACCGGGTTGAGCGGAGTGCTGCCGACGAAACCGGTGCACACGTCGGTGCCGCCGGACAACGACTGCAGCTGGAGCGTCTCCGACACGTCGGAGTAGACCCAGCGGAAGCCCTCGGGCGGCAGCGGCGCGCCGGTCGAGCCGAGGCCCTTGAGCCGGCTCAGGTCGGCCTCGTCCTTCGGGGACAATCCGGCCTTGCGGCAGGCCAGCAGGAACGGCGCGGACGTACCGAAGAAGGTCATCCCCGTCTGTTCGGCCATCCGCCAGAGCGCGCCGAGGTCGGGCCAGCCGGGATTGCCGTCGAACATGACGATCGCCGACCCGACGGCCGGGGCGGAGACGAGATAGTTCCACATCATCCAGCCGGTCGTGCTGAACCAGAACATCCGGTCGCCCGGACCCAGGTCGTGGTGCAGCGCGAGCATCTTGAGGTGCTCCAGCAGGATGCCGCCGTGCCCGTGGACGATGGGCTTCGGCAGCCCGGTCGTGCCCGACGAGTAGAGGATGTAGAGCGGCTGATCGAAGGCGACCGGCGTGAAGGTCAGCGGCTCGTCGGTGTCGGCGGTCAACTCGGCCCAGCTCAGGTCGGCGTTGTTCGCCTGCCCGGTGTAGTCGAGTCCAACGGTGGCGCGTACCGAGGGCAGGGCGGCACGGATCCCGGCCACCTCGGCCCGGCGGTCCACGAGCTTGTCGCCGTAGCGATAGCCGTCCACCGCCACAAGCACCACCGGCGAGATCTGGGTCCATCGATCGGTCACGCTCCGCGTGCCGAACTCCGGCGCGCACGAGGTGAAGATCGCCCCCAGGCTCGCGGTCGCCAGCAGCAACACGAGAGCTTCCGGCACATTCGGCAGGTACGCGGCCACGCGGTCACCGGGCTGGACACCCAGCCGGCGTAGCCCGGCGGCGGCCCGGCGGACCTGGTCGCGCAGCTCGTCGGCGGTGAACACGACAGGCTCCCGGCTCTGCGAGTAGCCGAGCACCATCGGGGTGTCGCCGGACACGCCGGACATCCGCAGGACGTTCTCCGCGTAGTTCAGCCTCGCGCCGGGGAACCACGTGCCGGTCGGGCCGAACGGCGTACCGGGGCCGAAGGGCGCGCCGGTGGTGTAGCCGCCCGACAGGACATCGGTCGGTTCGCTGTGGGCCACGACCGCGAAGTAGTCCCAGATCGACCGCCAGAAACCGGGAAGATCGTCGACGGACCACTGCCACAGCTCGGCGTACGCCCCGAACTCCCGCCCGCGCTCGGCCGACAGCCACCGCAGATAGTCGCCGATCCGGGACGTCTGCCGGACGTCCGCAGGCGGCCGCCACAGGATCGTGGTCATGATCTACTCCTCCCGCCCGAGGTCATCGTTGACCTGGCCCGCCCATCTTGCCGCATCCTTCCACCCAGCCGCACGGTGGTGAGATGGCTCCGCCATACATCGCCCGGGGCCGACATATGTGGGATGTTCCGCGGGTGAACGCGCGAGTAGCCTGCGCGCATGCGTCACGTCTGGAGCCTCGTCGCCGGGCTGATCGTCGCGCCTGTGCTGGTCGAGCTGGCCTCGATCCACTTCACCGCCGTCTGGGCCGACACGACCGGGGCGCAGACCGCCGTCTACGCCGGGATGGGGCTCCTGTTCGGTGCGCTGGCCTGCCTGCAGACCTCGCCCGTCGGCCCCGTCGTGGCCGGGCTGCTGCTGGTCACCCCGCGGCTGCTGGCGTACGGCTTCGGCATCGGTGTCCCCTTGGACTCGCTCGGCTTCCGGCTGGCCGACGGCGTGATCGTCTCGCCATGGATCGGCGCATACTCGCCGATTCTCTTCGTGGGCGGGGTCGCCCTGCTGCTGGCCGCGGCGAGCCCGAGCCGGTGGCGCGGCCGCCCGAAACCCCCACCGGTCGCCCCACCCGTTGAACCGGTGGTCGACACTGGACGCATCGACGCGGTGGCGGCCTGGCGGCCGTTCCCCGCGGACGGCACACAGACGGCCGCCCCGGCCGCGCCTCCGACGCAACCCGAGCCGCACGGTTCGGCGCCGCTGACGGGACCGTGGGCGCCGCCGCCGATCCGCTGACCATATTCGACCTGGAGGCCCGAGCATGCGTCATCTCGGTTCGTTCCTGCTCGCCCTGATCCTCGCGCCGATCGTGTACCTGCTGACCGGGCTCGGACTGAGCGCGTTCGGGCAGGCCGTCGAACGCGGCGTCGACCAGCGCCCGCTGGCGACCGTGCTGGCCCTGGCCACGCTCGTGGTCGGCGGCGGCGTGTACGCCGTCCTCGTGATGGCGCGGCTGTCCCCGATCGGTCCGGCGCTGGCCGGATTCTTCTTCCTGGGGATGCCCGCCTGGCCGCTCGTCGACCCGGTCAGCTACCACCGTGTCCTCGACGACATCGGAGCGCGGTTCAACCTGCTCGGCGTGGAGATCCTCGGCATCGACGTGGTCGGCAGCTCCGGCCTGGGCGTCCTGTTGGCAGTGCCGCTGCTGGCGACGCTGGCCAGCCCCCGGCGGTGGAGTCGCTACGACACCCGGCCCGCTGCTCAAGTGGCGTACCCGGGATATCCGGCCCAGCCGCCGGCGGCCTATGCGGGCCCGACCCGGTACGCCACCCAGCCCGAGCCCGTGACCGAACAGCTGCCCGACGTGGCGCCGCCGACCCTGCACTACCCGCGATACTCAGCCCCCGTCGCGGTGCCTACGCCGCCCGCTGCGGCGACCGTCGTCCTCCCGCCGGCCTCCGCCCCGCCGGTTCCGCCCGCTCCGCAACCTACGCCGCCCGCCCCGGCGACCGTCGTGCTCCCGCCCGCCTCCGAACCGACGGTTCC
>JABFYB010000117.1 GCA_013361475.1 Hamadaea sp. | reverse complement strand
CTGCGCTTGCGCCCGGGACGGGCGGGTTGGCGTTCCACGATCATGATGCTAGCGTAAATCGAGACGAGACGTCACGGTTCGAAATTCCAGCCGGCTCGGTCTCGCGTTCGCAAGGGAGAACCTCATGAGTGACCTCACCGCTCTGATCGTCGGGGGCACGTCGGGCATCGGCCTGGCCACCGCCCGGCTGCTGGCCGCCCGGGGTGCGCGTACGCACATCGCCGGGCGCAGCCGCGAACGGCTGGACGCGGTCGCCGCCGACGACCCCGGACTGATCGGGCACCAGGTCGACGGGGCCGACCGGGACGGCATCGCCGCCGTCGCCGCGTCGATCGGGCGCATCGACGCGCTCGTGCTCGCCCTCAGCAGTACGCTCGGCGCCGGCCCCCTCGCCGACCTGGATCTCGGCGTACTCCGGCAGGCGTTCGACGGGAAGTTCTGGGCGCACCTCACCACGCTGCAGACGACGTTGCCCTACCTGGCGCCGGACGCGTCGATCACCTTCGTCAGCGCCATCAGCGCGCGTACTGGGCTGGCCGGGACGGCCGGGCTCGCCGCGATCAACGGAGCCATCGAATCGCTCGTGCCGCCGCTGGCGGTGGAACTCGCGCCGCGTCGGGTCAACGCGGTCTCCCCCGGGCTGGTGGACACCCCTTGGTGGAGTGCGCTCCCCGACGAGGGACGACAGGCGTACTTCGACCACGCCGCCGCGGCGCTGCCGGTCCGGCATGTCGCCACGGCGGAGGAGATCGCCGAGGTCGTGGCGCTGGCCGCGACCAATCGCAACCTCACCGGGACGGTGCTGGAGGCCGACGGCGGGGCTCGGCTGGCCGCGCTGTAGCGCCGCGCTGTCATTGCGACGCTTCCATGATCAGCGGAAGTTCCGTGGGGCTATGGCACCCCGGAACGTCCGCTGATCAACGGGTGCGATCTCAGGAGCGGGAGACGAGGGCCCGCAGGAAGAACGTCAGGTTCGCCGGGCGTTCGGCGAGCCGCCGCATGAAGTAGCCGTAGTACTCGCCGCCGTAGGGGACGTACACCCGCATCGTGTAGCCGGCGGCGGCGAGCCGCTCCTGCTCGGGGACCCGGATGCCGTACAGCATCTGGTGCTCCCAGGAGTCGGCGGACCGCTGATACTGGGCGGCCATCCCCTGGGCCGCCTCGATGATCGCCGGATCGTGCGAGGCGACCATCGGGTAGCCGGGACCGGCCATCAGGATGTCGAGGCAGCGCAGGTACGCCGCGTCGATCTCGTCCTTCTTCTGGTACGCCACCGTGGCCGGCTCGGAGTATGCGCCCTTGCAGAGGCGTACGCGGGAGCCGGCGGCGGCCAGTTCCCGGCAGTCGGCCTCGGTGCGGTGCAGCGCCGCCTGGACGACCGCGCCGACCCAGGGGAACTCCGTCCGCAGCTTGTGCAGGATGCGCAGCGTCGAGTCGGTCGTGGTGTGCGACTCCATGTCCAAGGTGACCGTCGTTCCGACGTCGGCCGCAGCCGTACAGATGCGCCGGGCGTTCGCGAGGGCGATCTCCTCGCCGTCGCCGGGCAGTGCTTGACCGACCGCCGACAGCTTGACGGAAACCTCGGCCAGCGTCCCGTAGGACAGCCCGCCCAGCAACGCCAGGTACGCCTCCACGGTGGCGTCGGCCTGCGACCGGTCGAGGGTGTCCTCGCCGAGGTAGTCGAGCGTGACGGCGCGCCCGCTGCGGATCAGGTCGCCGGTGACGGCGAGGGCGTCGGTGGTGGCGGTGCCGGGGACGAACCGGTTGACCATCGCCCGGGTCGGGCGCAGGCGCTCGACGACGCGGCGGGTGCGGCCCGATCGGGCGGCCGCGAGCAGGAGGGTACGCATCACGCTGATCACGCTAGGCGGCTGGCGGGCGCTACTGTTAGTGCCGATGGACAACGTACGCGCCGAGGGGTTGGAGCAGCGGACAACGCTCCGGGAGATGATCACCGCGTTGGGCGGGCATCTCGTCGATGTCGTGATCGCTCCGAAGGGCCTGGCGGTCGGCGTACGCGACGTCGTGGTGGCCGACCCTTACGACGACCCGGCGCTGCGGCCGGGCGACGTCGTGCTCGTCGTCGGAGCCCGTGGCGCCGACGCCCGTCCACTGGTGGCGCAGGCCGGGAGCCGGGGAGCCGCCGCGGTCGTGGTCAAGAGCGGCGTGATCTTGAAGGAGGCCGCCCGGGACGCGGGCGTCGCGCTGCTGACCGTGGACGCCGACGCACGCTGGGATCAGGTGCAGACCCTGCTGCGTGCGGGGCTCGCCACCGCCGAACCGGTCGCCCTGCCGAACGAGACGGGCGACCTGTTCGCGCTCGCGCAGACGATCGCCACGTTGACCGGCGGCAGCGTGAGCATCGAGGACGTCGGCAGCCGCGTCCTGGCGTACTCGGCGGTGGCGGGCGAGGTCGACGACCTGCGGTTGCGGTCGATCCTGGGTCGGCGCGGCCCGGAGTCCTACCTGGCGCTGCTGCGCGAGTGGGGCGTCTACGACGAGCTGCGCCAACCGGATCACGTCGTGACCGTGCCCGACCATCCGGAGCTGGGCATCCGGCGGCGGCTGGCGATCGGGCTGCACGCGGGCGGGAGGCAGCTGGGCTCGCTCTGGGTGCAGG
Organism: Hamadaea sp.; assembly: GCA_013361475.1. Taxonomy (GTDB): domain Bacteria; phylum Actinomycetota; class Actinomycetes; order Mycobacteriales; family Micromonosporaceae; genus Hamadaea. Next base: position 111 of record JABFYB010000117.1, on the reverse strand, counting down.
AGGGCGGCCGGACGCTCGCCGAGGGTTCGGCCGAGGTCCTGGTCGGCGCGGCGCGGCTGGCCGCACAGGACGTGGTCGCGCAGGCGCATGGCGCGACGAGTCGCGGCTCCC
>JABFYB010000404.1 GCA_013361475.1 Hamadaea sp. | reverse complement strand
GTCAGCTCGGCGTGACCGTCTGCAGCAGGCCGTGCACGAAGCGATAGGTGACGTCCGGCGTCTCGACCCGCCAGTGCGCGGCCGTCTGCGGATCGACCTGCTCGGCGTCCGGATGAGCGGCGAGGACGTCACCGATGACGCTGCGCCACGGCTCGATCGGATCGGTCTCGGCGTCGCCGGCCCGGACCAGCTGACCGCGGAGGACGAAACCCTCGTGTCCGGTGATCGCCTCCCACGCGAGATCCGGCCACAGGCCGCCGAGGCGCCACAGATGAGCGGTGACCTCGGCGTCGCCGACGCTGATCAGGCGCGCGGAGTCGGCCGGGCCGAGGACCGCCCGCAGCAGCTGGAGCCCCTGCGGAGCCGTACGCGATCGCAGCATGCGTTGCCAGCGGGTGTGCGCGGCCAGGTACTCCCGCCGGGTGGCGCCCAGCTCCGGAAAGGCCCGGTCGACCAGGTCAGGCCGCAGATCCGCCATGCGGCGCAGCAGCATCAACTGGAATTCCCGGCGCGCGTACCCGATCACCTGTGCAGCCTATGAGTGCGTTGCCCGGGTTCACTACCATGCTCCGCATGTCACGGACACTCCGCGCGGTAGCCGCGCTGTCTTTGCTCGCGATCGTCGTCAGTGGATGCTCGAAGAAGGACGAGCCCACGCCGACGCCGTCGGCGAGCACTCTGCCCAACGGGGCCACCCTGCTCACCGAGGCGGCCGTGGCGATGGCGACCGTCAAGACGGCCCACTTCACCCTGAGCGTCGACGGCGACATCGAGAACCTGTCGATCAGCAAGGCCGAGGGCGACCTGACCCGGGAGGGCAACGCCAAGGGCACGGCCACCCTCACCCAGAGCGGGCTGAAGGTCGAGACCGAGTTCGTCATCGTCGGCCAGGACGCGTACCTGAAGGGCCCGACGGGCGGCTTCACCAAGGTGCCGCTGTCGTTCGCCGCCACCGTCTACGACCCGTCGGCGATCCTCGACCCGAGCCGCGGCGTGGCCAACCTGCTCAAGGTCGCGAAGAACCCGCAGACCGTGGCCCAGGAGGGCAACGCGTACAAGGTGACCTTCGAGCCCGACGCGACCGCGTTGCAGGCCGTCGTCCCCACCAAGGTCACCGGCATCACCGCCGCCGTCTGGATCGACTCGGCGACCAAGCAGGTCACGAAGGGTCAGTTCACGGTGCCCGCCTCGGGCGGCAAGCCCGGCGGCACGATCAACGTCACGTTCTCGAACTACGACGCCCCCGTGACGATCAGTGCCCCCTGAGATCGTGCGACCCCGGCTGACGCTCGCGGCCGGCGGCCTGGCCGTCCTGCTCGGCGCGCTCGACGCGTACGTGCTGGTCTCGCTGCTGACCGCGGTCGTCACCGACCTCGACATCCCGATCAACCACCTCGAGCGGGCGACTCCGGTCATCACCGGGTACCTGCTCGGATACGTGGCGGGGATGCCGCTGCTCGGCCGGTTGTCCGACCGGTACGGCCGCCGCGTGGTCATCCTGGCCTGCCTGGGGGTGTTCGCCCTCGGGTCGGTCGCGACCGCGCTGGCGACCGGGATGGTCCAGTTGGTCGCCGGCCGGGGTCTGCAGGGCCTGGCCGGCGGCGCGCTGTTGCCGGTGACGATGGCGCTGGCGGCGGACGTCTTCGGCGACCGCCGCCGCGCCACCGCGCTCGGCTGGGTCGGCGCCGCTCAGGAACTCGGCGCCGTCCTGGGGCCGCTGTTCGGGGCGGCCGTCGGCGGCTGGCTGGGCTGGCGCGGCATCTTCTGGCTCAACGTTCCGCTGGCGGCGGTGTGCGCGCTGGCGGTCTGGTTCGCCCTCCCCGGCCGGTCGTCGGAGCGCCGCGACGAAACGCCCGGTGAAACGCGAGTGGACGTGGTGGGCGGCGTACTGCTGGCGATCACCCTGGGGCTGCTCGTGGCGGGCCTCTACAACCCGGATCCCGAGCACCAGGTGCTGCCGTCGTGGGGTCTGCCCACTCTGGGCGCCGGGGTGCTGGCGTTGATCGGGTTCGTCGTCTGGGAGTCCCGCGCGAAGGTGCGGCTCGTCGACCTGACCGGAGTGCGGCGTACGCCGTTCTTCGGGTCGCTGCTGGCGAGCCTCTGCGCGGGTGCGGCGTTGCTCGTCACCCTCGTGGACGTGCAGTTGGTGGCGCAGACCGTCTTCGGCGAGTCGGCGTGGGACGGCACGCTGCTGCTCACCCGATTCCTCGTGGCGCTGCCGATCGGCGCGGTGCTCGGCGGCCTGCTCCTGCGTTTCGCCGGGGAACGTCTGGTGACCGTCCTCGGGCTGCTGCTCAGCGCCGGGGCGTACGTGCTGATCGCGGGCTGGCCCGCCGACGCGCTCGCTGCCCGCCATCCATTCGGCCTGCCCAGAGTCGACACCGACCTGGTGCTCGCCGGGCTCAGCCTCGGGCTGGTCATCGCACCGCTGTCGGCCGTCGTTCTGCGGGTGGTTCCGGCCGCGCAACGAGGTGTCGCCTCGGCCGCGCTCGTCGTCGCCCGGATGATCGGCATGCTGCTCGGCGTGGCGGCACTGTCCGCCTGGGGCTTCCACCGCTTCCGCGAACTCACCGCCACGCTGAACACGCCGCTGCCGTTCGGGGTGTCCGAAGAGGACTTCCAGCGGCAGCTCGCCGCGTACGAGCAGGCCTTGCGGGCGGCGCTCCAGACCGAATACCGCGAGATCTTCCTCGCGACCGCGGCGATCTGCGTCCTCGGTGCGCTCGGCGGCCTG
>JABFYB010000782.1 GCA_013361475.1 Hamadaea sp. | reverse complement strand
CCAGAACGCGGCCACGCCGTCGCCGGCCCGGCCGGCCTCTTCCTCTTCGTCCTTGCGCCCGAACAGTCGCATGGGCTGAATACTCCCAGACGGAGCGGATGGTCGCGCACTCCCCGCCGGACAGTACGCTGGAACGGTCATGGGACTGCGTGTGCTTGCCGCCATGTCGGGCGGCGTCGACTCCGCCGTGGCCGCCGCCCGGATCGCCGAGGCCGGTCACGACGTCACTGGTGTGCATCTGGCCTTGTCGGCCAACCCCCAATCCCACCGCACGGGAGCGCGGGGCTGCTGCACGATCGAGGACTCGCGCGACGCGCGCAGGGCCGCCGACGTGATCGGCATCCCGTTCTACATCTGGGACATGGCCGAGCGGTTCCAGCGCGACGTGGTGGAAGACTTCGTGGCCGAGTACGCGGCGGGCCGCACGCCCAACCCGTGCCTGCGGTGCAACGAGAAGATCAAGTTCGAGGCCGTGCTCGACCGGGCGCTCGCGCTCGGCTTCGACGCGGTCGCGACCGGCCACCACGCCAAGCTGTCCGGCGGCGTGCTGTCCAGGAGCGTCGACCAGGGCAAGGACCAGTCGTACGTGCTGGGCGTGCTCACCCGCGAGCAGCTCAGCCACGCGATCTTCCCGCTGGGCGACTCCACCAAGGCCGAGGTGCGCGAGGAGGCCGCCAGGCGCGGCCTGACCGTGGCCGACAAGCCCGACAGCCACGACATCTGCTTCATCGCCGACGGCGACACGCGCGGTTTCCTCGCCGGGCGGCTCGGCTCGGCGCAGGGCCCGATCGTCGACCAGGAGGGCGAGGTCGTCGGCACCCACCAGGGCGCCCACGGGTTCACGGTGGGCCAGCGCAAGGGCCTGCGCATCGACCGTCCGGCGGCCGACGGCAGGCCGCGCTACGTGCTGTCGATCGAGCCGGTGTCCAACACGGTCACGGTCGGCCCGCGTTCGGCCCTGGAGGTCACCTCCATCGCCTGCGCCCGCCCGGTGTGGAACGGCCCGTCCCGCTTCGACGACCTGACCGTGCAGCTCAGGGCCCACGGCGAGGTCTACTCGTGCAGCTTCGACGAGGTCGGCGACGGCCTGCGCGTCGAGCTCGACCGCCCGGCCACCGGCGTCGCGGCGGGCCAGGCGGCGGTGCTCTACTCCGGCGACACGGTCATCGGCTCGGCCACCATCGTCTCGGCCGCCTAGCCGAGCGTGACCGACTCGCCGACCTTGAGCCGGCGCATGTCGGCGCCCTGCTTGTCCGACTCCAGCCGCAGGTAGTTGTCCACCAGCGACAGGCCGATGTCGTTGAGCAGGCCGTCGTGGGTGGAGAACGCCCGCGCCGGGCGTACGGCACGCAGGTAGCCGACCATCTCCGGGAGCTTCATCCACGGCGCGTTGGTCGGCACCATGAGGGTCGGCACGTCGACGCCGGGCACGGTGAGCGCGTCACCCGGGTAGAACAGCTCGTCGTCCACCAGGAAGCCGACGTTCTGGGCGATCGGCATGTCGGGGTGGTTCGCGGTGTGCCACTCGCCGAACACCTTGACCCCGAAACCGGCCGCGTCGAACGCGTCGCCGTCGCGGACCACGTGCACGTCGGCCGGTACGCCGGTCAGCTCTTCCGCCACGGCCTCGCAGGTGAACACCGGGATGCCGGGGGAGGCGGCCTTCAGCTTGTCGACGTCGAAGTGGTCGAAGTGGGCGTGCGTGATCAGCACGGCGTCGACGCCGTCGAGAACGGGCTCGTCGGAGAACGTGCCGGGGTCGATGACGAGGACCTTGCCGTCCTTCTCAAGTCGTACGCACGCGTGGGTGTACTTGGTGAGCTCCATCCGCCAGAGCCTACGCTGGTGCCCATGTCTACGTGGGAAGCCACCGGGGTGGGGTCGCATCCGGGTAAGGATCATCTTGAGGCGATCCGTGTCGTGTTCGGCGAGGTGCCCGGTCTGCCGTACCTGCCGGAGCTGCCGGCGCGCGGGGTCGGCGCCGACATGGTGGGGCGTACGTCCGCCCTGCTGGTCGACCTGCCGGTCGAGGTGCAGCCGTCGGGGTGGCGGCTGGCCGACCGGCCGGGACGCGACCACCAGCGGGCCGTCGACCACCTGCGGCGCGACCTCGACGGCCTGGAGGAGATCGGCCACGAGTACGAAGGGCCGCTCAAGCTCCAGGTGTGCGGGCCGTGGACGCTGGCCGGGTCGCTGGAGCTGAAGTTCGGCGACAAGATGCTCTCCGACGCGGGCGCGGTGCGCGACCTGATCGCCTCGCTGGCCCAGGGGGTCGCCGACCACTGCGCCGAGGTGCGGCGGCGGCTGCCCGGGGTGACGGAGATCGTGCTGCAGCTCGACGAGCCCGGTCTGCCCGGGGTGCTGGCGGGCACGGTCCCGACGGCCTCGGGGTTCGGGCGGCTCGCGGCCGTCGAGGAGTGGCGGGTGGAGGAGTCGCTGAAGCTGTTCGCCGACCCCGTGGTCCACTGCTGCGCGCCGGGGGCGCCGTTCGCGCTGCTGCGGCGGGCCGGGGTGCGGGGCGTGTCGGTCGACGCGTCGCTGGTGCGGCGCAGGGACGACGACGAGCTCGGCGAGCTGTTCGAGGCGGGGATGAGGCTGCTGCTCGGCGTCGTGCCCGGCAGGGACACGGCGCTGCCCGGCGCCGGCGTGATCGCGAAACCGGCCGTCGAGCTGTGGCGCCGGCTCGGCTTCGACCCGGAACGGCTGGCCACCCAGGTCACGCTGACCCCCGCCTGC
>JABFYB010000602.1 GCA_013361475.1 Hamadaea sp. | reverse complement strand
CTGCACGTCAACGCCGATCTGACGAAGGCGTACCTGACGTCGTTGCCGCGTGACCTCGTAGTGAACATCCCGGCGTTCCCGCCCGCGAAGTTCGGCGGTGAGCGTACGAAGATCACTCACGCGATGATGTACGGCTCCCGGGTTCCCGGCGTCAAGAAGCCCAGCGTCCAGCAGGGCTACCAGCTCATGGCCAAGACCGTCAGCGCGTACACGGGCATTCCGAAGTTCGACGGCGGCGCGGTGCTCACCTTCCGCGGCTTGACCAAGCTGATCGACGCGCTCGGCGGGATCGACATCTACGTCGACCAGAAGGTCGTCTCGATCCACCGGGCGCCCGACGGCAAGCCCCGGCCCAGCTGCCCGCGGTGCGAGCACGGCTACTCGGGGCCGCGCATGACCTACAACGTGGGGAACATGCACATGGTCGGGTGGCAGGCCCTCGACTACGCCCGCCAGCGCTACACCAACGGCGGCGACTACACGCGCCAGCGGCACCAGCGCCAGATCATCGAGGCCGCCGTCGGCAAGATCCTCCAGGGCGACTTCCTCAGCAACCCGGCCTCCATCGACAACGTCGTGGGCGCGCTCGGCGAGATGCTCACGGTCGTCGGGATCAAGCCTGTCGCCTTGGCGTACGCCTTGCGCAACCTGTCACCGCAGACGATCACGCAGGTCGGGTTGCCCGGCAGCGGGGCGTACAGCGGCAGCCGGTATCTCGGCGAGAACTTGTCCAGCGGCCCGCAGAAGAGTTACTTCCTGGCGCTGCGGCAGGACAAGCTGGACGCGTGGGCGGCGGCGAACAAGAAGTACGTCAACGTCGGCTCGCCGCAGGGGTAAACCAGGTTGCGCAGCTCCGGGCCGGCGTGATGTCGTTCGGCCCGTGAGTGATCTGTCCCCGGCCAACGCCGCCGCCCTGGCCCACGTCACCGGAGTCGCCCGGGCCGCCGCTCCGGCCGCCCGCGAACGCCTGCGGGATGTGCCGGACGCGGCCGAGCTGATCGGGCTCATCCGGGCGCACGGCCGGGTGACCTTGAACTTCCACCCGGATCGGATCGCCACCGGCGGGCTGACCGTCGCGGAGGCGCTCGCGGCCGACGGCCGCTATCGGAGCCAGTACGAGACCGGGATCAGCAACGGCAGCCGATCGGCGTTCCTCGGGGGCGACCGGGACGGCTGGGAGCTGTCGCTGTTCGGGGCGGCGTACCACGGGGACGGGGTGTTGTCGGCCGAGCGGCCCAAATACGGTGCGCTGAACCTCGGCGGGTACGCCGACGGCGCCGCGCCCCGGTTCGGCTCCTGCCACGTCCGGCTGCGGCCGGAGGTCAACGACCGGTGCACCTTCACCTTCCACGACAGCCACCTCGGGCCGGCGGACATCGGAACCATGGCCGCCTTCGAGCCGCTACTCGCCGGGTATGTGGAAGACGGCAGGTCGTTGTCGGTCGTGCGAGATCTACCCGGTGCCGGTTTCGATCCCACGGCCGTCGGCCGGGTGCTCGACGACTACCTCGAGGCCCAGGTCCACGGAGTCGTCGACCTGGCCATCGACGCCGAGGCGATCGTGGCCGACCCTTGCTTCCAGGGGACGCCGACGGAGGCGGCGCTCGCCAAGGCGGCTGCGGACGCCGGCATCGAGCTGGTGTGGCACACCGGTTTCATCCTGTCTCCGTCTGATATGGACGATGAGTTCCGGGGGCCGGAGGCGCCGCCGTTCGCCGCTGCGGTCTGTGCTCGCTATGGAGCGGAACGCTTCGATGCCGAACTGGTCGGGCGAGCCGCCCAGTCGTTGGTGCGTACGCCGGAGAGCTGGGCAGACTTCGGCCCCGAACTCGAGGTCCTCCAGTTGATCAAGTATCTTTGGCACACTCTGGTCGCATTCGGGCGACCGTATGAAAGGAACGCATGACTCTCGCGTACGACGTCATCGGTGACGGTCCCGCCCTCGTCCTGCTGCACTCCTCGGTCTGTGACCGCCGCATGTGGCAGCCCTTCGAAGCCCCCGGTTTCACCCAGATCCGCCCCGACTTCCGCGGCTTCGGCGAAACCCCGATGCCGACCAGCGAATGGAACAACGCCGAGGACGTCCTCGCCCTCGTCGACTCGCTGGGGATCGACCAGTTCTCGCTGGTCGCCGCCTCGATGGGTGGCCGGGTCGGGCTGGAGATCGCGGCCCGCTGGCCGTCCCGCGTGTCCTCGCTCGTCCTGCTCTGCTCGGCCCTGCGCGGCTTCCCCTCGACGCCGGACGCCGACGAGTTCGACGAGCAGGAGGAAGCCCTGCTGGAGAAGCGGGACCTGGACGCGGCCGTCGAGCTGAACGTGCGTACCTGGCTGGGCCCGCTGGCGACGGACGAGACGAAGGCTCTGGTCGCGACCATGCAGCGGAACGCCTTCGAGGTGCAGATCGACGCCCCCGAGGTCGGCCCGCGGCACGAGGCGTTCGACCTCAGCGCGATCACCGCGCGTACGCTCGCCGTCTCCGGCGACCACGACTTCCAGGTCTTCACGAACATCGCCGACCACGTCGCCGAGCAGGTCCCGGGCGCGCAGCGGGTGTCGCTGGACTGGGCCGGTCACCTGCCGAGCCTGGAGAGCCCCGAGCGGATCAACCCCCTGGTGCAGGACTTCCTGCGCGGCTGACCGCCGACTGTTGATCACCCGCTTGCGGAGTTGATCAGGATCGCCCGGACACGACACACCGGTCGATCATGACGGTTAGTTCATGATCGACCGGAAAAGGCGGT
>JABFYB010000160.1 GCA_013361475.1 Hamadaea sp. | reverse complement strand
CGCCATGGGACGCACCATCATTTCGCCACCGGTCGCCTGACCGCGGTCGGCACCCATCTCCACCTGTTCCGGGCTGTGTGAAGCCCGGACGATGAGTCGTCGTCCGCAGAAGCCAGTCATGGTTCGGACGACTCTCAGTGGAGAAATCGATAATGAAGTCTGGCGTCTTTTTCGTCGCGGCCGCCGCCGTCGCCTGGGGCATGGGCGGTGTGGTCGCGTCGGTCCTCTACCGGATCAGTGGCATGGGCCCGTTGGCGGTGTCGTTCTGGCGGGCCGGGTTCGGGGTACTTGTGCTCGTGCTGGTGCAACTGGCGCGGCGTCGGCCGGTCGGGCTGCGGGCACTCTTTCCGCGCGACTGGGTCATGATCGTGATCGGGCTCGGCCTGGCCGTCTATCAGTCCGCGTACTACTTGTCGATCGCCGAGGCCGGGGTCGCCGTCGGCACCGTGGCCACGCTGGGCGCGTGCCCGATCCTGGTCGCGGTCGGCGCGCGGCTCTTTCTCGGTGAACCGCTGACCGGCCGCGCGCTCCTCGCCATCGGCGTCGCGATCGCCGGTCTGGTCATGATCGTCGGTGGTCCCGGTGAAGTGGGACCACACCCGGTGCTCGGGGTGATCTGGGCCCTCGCCTCGGCCGCCGGCTACGCGGTCGTCACTCTGCTCACCCGGCGGTACGCCGACCGCATCGGCTCGGATGACGTCGGCAAGACGCTGGCCTCGTTCGTGGTGGCGACGTTGTGCCTCTCGCCGTTGGCGGCGGCCGAAGGGCTGCTTCCCGCGTCGAACGCGCTCGTCGCGCTCGGGTGGCTGATCTTTCTCGGAATCGTGCCCACTGCGATGGCGTACACGATGTTCTTCAATGGTTTGAAGACCGTGCCCGCGACCACCGCGGCGATGCTGGTGCTGATCGAGCCGGTCAGCGCGCTGGCGGTGGCGGTGGCGGTGCTGGGGGAGCGGCTCGGCCTGCCGGCCGTCGCCGGTACCGTGATGCTGCTGGCCGCCGTCGCGGCCATGAGCGTTCCGGTGCGGAGGGGGAGCCGTGAAGCCGTTGCCGTTGGCGCCGCGGGCCTTGACCGAGCCGCACCCGAGCCGGTTGGCGCCGGAGCACCCGAGGCGAGCGGAGATCCTGCGCCGGCACGCTGAGGCCATGGCGGGCGGACAGGCCGGCTATCTCGACCCCGAGACCGGCCTGTTCGTCCTCACCGCCCGGTTCCTCGCGAACCGCGGCACCTGCTGCGAGCGAGGCTGCCGCCACTGCCCCTACGTCACCTGACCGGGCTGGCCTTGCGCGCACGCTGGGTCAGGGATCTCGGTCGAATCTTGCCCCAAGATTCGACCTGGAACCCTGATCCAGCGCCCAAGGAGGGTCAGGCGTTCTGCCAGAGGCCGATCAGGTTGCCCTCGGTGTCGCGGAAGTAGCCGGTGAAGCCCATGTCGCCCACGGCCTGGCGGCCGATGACCGCCTCGCCGCCGAGGCGGACGACGGAGGCGAGGGCGGCGTCGATGTCGGCGACCTCGATGGTGATCACCGGGCCTTCGAACGGCGCCTTCCGGTCGAGCAGGCCGCCGTTGATCGCGCCCGGGGTCAGCGGGCCCCGATCGCCGCTCGGCGTGGTCGAGACCAGCGTGTAGCCCATCGCCGGGATCGGCGTGAGGTCCCACCCGAACGCCTGGGTGTAGAAGTTCTGGGCCCGCTCCATGTCCTCGGCGGGCACTTCGAAATGGACGACTCGTCCGGTCATGTCCTTCAGCGTAGGACGAGGCTGACAACTTCGTGACAGTTCGCGACGGCTGTGTGCAGCGAAGATCGGCGTACGCTGCTCCGGTGACCCGCTACGTCGTCATCGGTGGTGGCATCGTCGGCCTGGCCGTGGCCCGTCAGCTCCTCCTCGATCAGCCCGCCGCCGAGGTCACGGTGGTGGAGAAGGAGGAGCGGCCCGGCGCGCATCAGACCGGCCACAACTCCGGGGTCCTGCACGCGGGCGTCTACTATCCGCCCGGCAGCCTGAAGGCTCGCCTGTGCCGGGCCGGGGTCGCGCAGATGATCGACTTCTGCGAGGAGCACGACGTCCCGTACGCGATCACGGGCAAGCTGATCGTGGCGACCGAGGCCGGTCAGCTCGGCCGGCTCCGGGTGCTGGAGGAACGGGCCCGCGGCAACGGGATCACCGTACGCATGGTGACGGCGCACGAGGCGCGCGAGGTGGAACCGCACGTGCAGTGCGTGGGGGCGTTGCATGTGCCGTCGACGGGGATCGTCGACTACGGCCGGGTGGCGCTGGCCCTGGCGGGGCAGGTCGAGAAGCTCGGCGGCCAGGTCCGGCTCGGCTGCGCGGTGACGGCGATTCGCCCGGACACCGTCGTGACGACCGCCGGGGATCTGCGGTACGACACTCTGATCAACTGCGCTGGTCTCTACTCCGACCGGATCGCCGCTCTCGCCGGGGTGACCCCACCGGCCCGGATCATCCCGTTCCGCGGGGAGTACGCCCAGCTCAAAGCCCACCGCACCGACCTCGTCCGCGGGTTGATCTATCCGGTGCCCGATCCGAGGTTCCCGTTCCTCGGGGTGCACCTGACCAAGATGATCGACGGGACCGTCCACGCCGGACCGAACGCCGTCCTCGCGCTGGCCCGCGAGGGATATCGCTGGGCCAAGATCCGGCCGGGCGAGGTGACCGCCACGCTGAGCTACCGCGGTTTCCAGCGGCTGGCGCGCCGGCACTGGAAGTACGGCCTGGG
>JABFYB010000440.1 GCA_013361475.1 Hamadaea sp. | reverse complement strand
GTGCCCGAGATCGTCCAGTACATCCCGTCGCCCTCGGCCGGCGACTGCTGCTGCGACCGGGCCGCGGTGATGTCCACCCCGGGACCGGTGAGGTCGGGCTTGAGGCCGCCCGTCTTCCACAGTGGACCGGTCGAGCTGAAGTACGCCAGCGCGTCGCTCTTGTCCACGGCGCCGACGGTCAGCGCCGACGCGGCCGAGCCCGGCGAGCCGATCGTCTGCGGGCCGTAGTTGCCGGCGGCGATCACGAACAGCGAGCCGTACTGCGCCGACAACTGGTCCACGGCGACCGCCATCGGGTCGGTGCCGTCGGAGACCTCGGTGCTGCCCAGGCTCATGCTGATCACGGTCGCGCCGGACTGCGCGGCCCACTCCATCCCGGCGATGATCCAGGAGTCGGCGCCCTCGCCGGCGTTGTCGAGGACCTTTCCGACGATCAGGTCGGCGCCCGGCGCCACGCCCTTGTACTTGCCGCTCGACGCCGCGCCGGTGCCGACGATGGTCGAGGCGACGTGCGTACCGTGGCCGTTGAGGTCGGAGGTGTCCTCGCCCGGCACGAAGCTGACCTTCTCGTCGACCTGCGTCGCGAGGTCCGGGTGCGTCGCGTCGACACCGGTGTCGAGCACCGCGACCTTGACGCCGTGCCCGTCGTACCCGGCCGCCCACGCCTGCGGCGCGCCGATCTGCGGAACGCTCTCGGCCAGCTGCGCCTTGACCTTGCCGTCCAGCCACAGTTTCGTGACCCCCGCGGTGAGCTTGCCGGTCGTCGGGGCCACCGACTCCCAGAAGGCCCGCGCCTGCTTCTTCTCCGCGGTCAGCGCGGCGCCGTTCACCGCGGCCAGGCGGCGCGTCAGCTTGCTGCCGCGCGGCGGGGCCGGGACGGCTCGGCCTTTCGAATAGCTTGCGATCACTGGTACGCCGGACGAATGCGCGTCGTCGTACCCCATCTCGATGAGGTCACTGACGTCGAACAGGCGCTTGTCCACTTTGTTCGCGGCGATCAGCGGCAGGACCTCGTCCGGGAGGACGAAGAGGTCACCGTGAGCGGTGATGACGCGTACGCCGCCGGTGGCGGAGTCGGGACGGTCGACGGTGGCGGTCTGGGTGCCGTCGGCCAGCGTTCGGACGGTGACCACGTCACCGGTCACCAGGGTGACTTTGGTCGTCTTGGCCGCTACCGGCTGGGCGGCGGGGCGGGGCTTGTCGGCCGCCGCCGGACTGCCCGGTCCGGTGAGCCCGGTCGCGACGATCGCGAGGGTGGCGCCCGCCGCGGCGAGTCCGCGCCATCGGCGCGAGGACGAGGGGGATGACATGCGGAAGGTCTACCGGCCGGTCAACCTTCCGGACAACGCATCGACGGTGGCGACAAAGCGTCTTGACGCAAAGTCGCCACCGTCGCGGTGGTTCAGCGGGCTAGTACCAGCCCTTGTCCTCGGAGTGCTGCCAGGCGCCGCACGGCGTCTTGTACCGGTTCTTGATGTACCCGAGTCCCCAGATGATCTGCGTGGCCGGGTTGGTCTTCCAGTCGTCGGCGACGGTGGCCATCTTGCTCCCGGGCACCGCCTGCGGGATGCCGTACGCCCCGGACGAGGAGTTGTAGGACTTGTAGTTCCAGTGGCTCTCGCGCGTCCACAACTTGTCCAGGCACGGCATCTGGTCGAGACCGAAGCCCGCCTTCAGCAACTCGGCACAGCCGATCGCCTTGGCTCCCGTGTACGCCTTGCAGGAGCTCGGAATCGGCCCGTAGTACGGGGTGCGGTTGGCCGTGCGGCGGCTCGCCTCGGCCTCGGCGGCCTTGGCCCGCTCGGCCGCGGCCTTCGCCTCGGCGGCGGCCTTCGCGGCCGCCTCGGCCTGCTTGGCCTTCTGCTCGGCGGTGAGGCTGGCCCACTCGGCGAGGTCCTGCTTGAGGATGTCGTTCTCGGCGGCGTTCGCGCTGACCTCCGAACCACCGTTCCCGGTCCGGCTGTCCGAATCGGAGTTCAGGTAGATGCCACCGGTGACACCGACGGCGAGGAGGGCGAGAGCTGCGACGCGGACACCGATGCGACTGACCGTCACTGGGCAGTCCCTTTCGTGGGGCGACAGGACCACCACGGCGGGAATGCTTCAGCGGGGGGTTTCTATGGGGGTTCCGCCGTGGCTCGACCTCCCACCCTGGCGAAGTCAGCCCGCGTACGCGACCCGCGGGCCACTGACTGTGGCCCGCGTCACGCCGCAAATATGGACCTAGTTGGGCAGATCCTCCAATAGATCGGTGACCATCTCGGCGATCGGGGACCGTTCGGACCTCGTCAGGGTGACGTGGGCGAAGAGCGGATGCCCCTTCATCGCCTCGATCACCGCCGTCACGCCGTCGTGCCGGCCGACGCGCAGATTGTCACGCTGAGCGACATCGTGGGTGAGCACGACCCGGGAGCCCTGCCCGATGCGGGACAGGACGGTCAGCAGGACGCCCCGCTCCAGCGACTGCGCCTCGTCGACGATGACGAACGCGTCGTGCAGGCTCCGCCCGCGGATGTGGGTCAACGGCAGGACCTCGACGAGCCCGCGCGCCTCCACCTCTTCCATCACGTTCTCGTGGACGACCGCGCCCAGTGTGTCGAAGACGGCCTGCGCCCAGGGCGACATCTTCTCCGACTCACTGCCGGGCAGGTAACCCAGTTCCTGGCCGCCGACGGCGTACAGGGGACGGAAGACGATCACCTTCTTGTGCTTGCGGCGCTCCATCGCCTGTTCCAGTCCGGCG
>JABFYB010000373.1 GCA_013361475.1 Hamadaea sp. | reverse complement strand
CGTCGGCGCCGGGCAAGGCCGCGGAGGCCGAAGAGTCGGCCCCGTCCACCGAGAAGGTGGCCGGTTAAGGTCCAACGATGGAGGGATTGAGCATGAAGCTGGTCACCGCGGTCATCAAGCCGTACCAGCTGGACGCCGTGAAGGCGGCGTTGCAGACGCTGGGTGTGGCGGGCATGACGGTCAGCGAGGTCCAGGGATACGGCCGGCAGAAGGGACACACCGAGGTGTACCGGGGAGCCGAGTACACGGTGGAGTTCCTGCCGAAGATCCGTATCGAGGTGCTCACCGACGAACTGGACGTGGACAAGGTGGTCGACAACATCGTCACCGCCGCACGGACCGGGAAGATCGGCGACGGAAAGGTCTGGGTCACGGAGGTCTCCGAGGTGATCCGGGTGCGTACCGGCGAACGCGGCCTCGACGCACTGTGATCGTGAGGACGAACATCGGCGCCGCCGCACGCCTCGAGCGTGCGGCGGCGTTCGACGTCTGGCTGGCGAAACTCGCCGCCGACTCGGGGATGCCGGCCGGTGTCAGCCTGGTCGCGGTGGGCGGACTCGGCCGCCGCGAATGCGCCCCGCGTGGGGACCTAGACCTGGTCCTGCTGCACACCGGGGTCAGCGGCATCGAGGAACTCGCGGCGCGCATCTGGTACCCCGTCTGGGACAGCCGGGTGGGGCTCGACCACTCGGTCCGGACCGTGGCGGAGTCGCTCGCCGCGGCCGAGGAGGACGCCAAGGTCGCCCTCGGTCTGCTCGACGCCCGCCACGTCACGGGGGACCCCGCGCTGTCCGCGCGGCTCGCGCGGAGCGCGGCCGAGCTGTGGCGGCGTACGGCGGCGGGTCAGCTCAGCCGGCTCCGCGAACTCACCGACGCTCGCCACGCGACTCACGGCACGCTCACCCACCTCCTGGAGGGCGACCTCAAGGAGTCCGCGGGCGGCCTGCGCGACGTGGGCATTCTCCGGGGGATCGGTCGCGCCGGCCTGGCCGACGCCTTTCCCCCAGCGGTACGCGCAGCGCAGATCCGCCTTCTGGACGTCCGGGACGCCCTGCACCTGTCGGCCGGTCGCAACCTGGATCGCCTCGTGGCGCACGAGCGGGCCGCCGTCGCGGAGGCGCTCGACCTCCCCGACGGGGACGCGTTGCTGCGGCGGGTGGCCAACGACGCGGCCACCGTCGAATGGGCGCTGGACGACGCCTGGCGGTCCGTCCACCGGTGGCGTGCCTCGCTACGGCGGGGCGGCGTACCGCATCGGGCTCGGCGCCTGCCGTTGGCGACCGACGTCGTCGAGAGCGACGGCGAGGTGGTGCTCGCCCGGTCGGCGGTCACCCCGCATCCAGACCCGAGTCTGTCGCTTCGCGTCGCCGCCGCGGCCGCCACTGCGAAGCTCCCCATCGCCCGGTCGACGCTGGAGTGGTTGAGTCGCTACGTTCCCCCGTTGCCCCATCCGTGGCCCGCCGCTGCGCGTACCGCCTTGATGAGCTTGCTGGGCTCCGGCCCGGCGCTGATCCCGACCTGGACCGCCTGCGACCGGTTCGGCCTGATCACGGCCTGGCTGCCGGAGTGGGCGCGGTTGCGCGGCGCGCCGCAGCACAACCCGGTGCATCGGTTTACTTTGGACCGCCACCTGGTCTCCGCCGCCGCCGAGGCGGCCGGGTACGCCCGCGAGGTGGCCCGCCCGGACCTGTTGCTGCTCGGGGCCCTCGTGCACGACGTGGGCAAAGGACTGCCGGGCGACCACAGCGTGGTCGGCGCGCCGATCGCGGCCGACATCGCGCGGCGGATCGGGTTGCCGGACGCGGACGTCGCGATGATCGAGCGGCTGGTGCGGCACCACTTGGTGTTGCCGGAGATCGCCACCCGGCGAGACATCGGCGACCCGGCGACGGTGACGGCGGTGGCCGAGGTCGTGGGCGACGCCGAGACGCTGGAGCTGCTCCACATGCTGGCGCGGTCGGACGCGGTCGCGACCGGACCCGCGGCCTGGACCACCTGGAAGTCGCGGCTGATCGACCAGCTCGCGGCGGCCGTCCGAGCGAGCCTGGCCGGAGCGCCGCTGCCGACGCCGATGGCGCCCGACCCGACGCTGCTCGGGGCGGACCTACCGGTCGTGCAGGTGGCGCCGGACTGGGTCGCGGTCGCCGCGAAAGACCGGCGGGGCCTGCTCGCGACGGTCGCCGGGTGCCTCGCCCTGCACCAGCTCGAAGTGGTCGCGGTCAACTCGATCACGGTGGAGGAGCGGGCCGTTCTGCAATGCGCCGTGCAACCCCGGTACGGCGCCGCACCGGATCGGGACCTGCTCGCCGCGGATCTCCGCCGGGCGGCGATTGACCAGCTCACCCTGCCCGCCCGGCTGGCCCTGCGCTCGCGTACGCCCAACGGCGCCCGCCCGCGCCCGCGCGTGCTCTGGCCCGGCGACGACCTCCTCGAAGTACGCGCGACCGACGAGCCCGGCCTGCTGTACCGGATCACCTCGACGCTGGCCGACCTCGGGGTGAACCTCCGGGCGGCCCGGGTCTCGACGCTGGGCGCCGACGTGGTGGACACGTTCTACCTGATCGGCCCGGTCGACCAGCCGGCCATCGAAACCGCCCTCCTCACCCTCCTGCACTGACCTCCCGCTGTTCTTGGGCGCTGGATCAGGGTTCTCGGTCGAATCTTGGCCCAAGATTCGACCCGGAACCCTGATCCAGCGCTCGCGGCGGCCCGGGACGCTCGGCGCGCCGAGCGCCCTGGGCGGCGG